>NZ_LZIZ01000047.1:0-39820 GCF_001666915.1 Mycobacterium sp. E3339
CAGCGGCCGGCCGCCGCGCTACTTCGAGGCGCCCAAGACCCGGTTCAACGCCCCCGTCTCGCCGCACCGGCGAATCACCGGCTGCCGCGTCGAACTCGCGCGGGCCAAGGCCGTCAAGGACGCCTACGGCGTCAAGCTCAACGACGTCGTGCTGGCGCTGGTGGCCGGAGCCGCCCGCGAGTACCTGCAGAAGCGCGGCGAGTTGCCCGCCAAACCACTCATCGCCCAGATTCCCGTCTCCACCCGCACCGACGACAACAAGGACGACGTCGGCAATCAGGTGAGCTCGATGACCGTGTCGCTGGCCACCGACGTCGAGGATCCCGCCGAGCGGCTGCGCGCGATCCACGAGAGCACCCAGAACGCCAAGCTGATGGCCAAAGCCTTGTCGGCGCACCAGATCATGGGGCTGACCGAGACGACACCGCCCGGGCTGCTGGGGCTGGCCGCGCGCGCCTACACGGCCAGTGGCCTGTCGCGAAACCTGGCCCCCATCAACCTGGTTGTCTCCAATGTGCCGGGCCCGCCGTTCCCGTTGTTCATGGCGGGCGCGCGGCTGGATTCGCTGGTGCCGCTCGGGCCGCCCGTCATGGACGTCGCCCTGAACATCACCTGCTTCTCCTACACCGACTATCTGGACTTCGGCTTCGTCACGACGCCCGAGGTGGCCAACGACATCGACGACATGGCCGACCGCATCGAGCCGGCGCTTACCGAATTGGAGAAGGCCGCCGCGCGGGAGTGAGGGGCTCTCTCTCCTGCCGCGAGCGTCACGCTAGCGTGACCGCCGCAAGCGAGCGTCACGCTAGCGTGACGCTCGCCGGGCCAAGGCGGCTCTTACCCGGCTGACGATGTCGGCCGGGCGATCGCCGACGACCACTCGAACGACGATCCAGCCCAGACGTTCGAGCGTTTCGCGCCGCCTGATGTCCCACGTGTATTGCCAGCGATCCCGACGATGTTGCTCACCGTCGTACTCGGCGGCGACTTTGACATCCTCCCAACCCATGTCGAGGTAGTACGTTTGCTGGCCGAACTCGTCACTGACCGGAATCTGCGTTCGTGGCCGGGGCAGCCCCGCGCGGATCAGCAACAGCCGCAACCACGTCTCCTTGGGCGACTGCGCGCCGGCGTCCGCGAGACTGATCGCGTTACGCGCCGACTGAATGCCGCGTCGGCCCGGATACCGTTCGGCCAGCATCTGAAGCTCGGCCACCTGGCAGTCGGTCGCGCGAAGCAGGTCGTCGATCACGGCCACCGCATCGTTCATCGGGTGCCAGCATCCCAGGTCGACAGCCGTCCGGGCCGGCGTCGTCACGGGAACGCCGTCGATGAGCGTGATTTCGTCGTCTTCTAGCCGGTCACTATGAATCCGCAATCCCGGCAACGGGTTTCTGTTGCTATGGAGGATCTCCAGCGGTGCCGTGGGGTCTACCCACACGGCACCATGAATAGCGGCAGCCGACAGCCCCGCGATAATGCCTCGCCGACGCGACCACAGCCATGCTGCGCGGGCTCGAATCAGCGGAGTGAGCTCTGCGCCGGGATCGACATACACATCGCGAAACAACTTCGTGTAGTGCGTCCGCAACCCGCTCTTGATGAGTTCTCCGTGTGCGACCGCCTCACTGCCGATGAATGGTTCCGCCATCGCGGCAGCGTCGCACACACCCTGACGAACGTCAGGTCAGTGCGTCCCGACTATCCACACCCTGCCACGCCAGCGTGACGCTCGCGTCCCAGAGCCACGCTGGCGTGACGCTCGGCGCGACCGGCCTTAGTCGCGCTCGGGCGGGTTGGTCGCGTACACCCAGGACAGGAAGCGCGCGACGGCCTCCGCCGACCGATGCGCGCGGGGCGAGCTGAAGATGTCGAAAGCGTGTTGTGCGCTGGGCAATTCGGCGTACGCGACCGGGGATTTCGACACCGCGCGCAGTTCCTCGATGAACTCCTGGGCCTCGCCGACGGGGATGAGCGAATCGTCGCTGCCGTGCAACACGAAGAAGGGCGGCGCGTCGGCGTGTAGCCGCCGGATCGGTGACGCGTCGACGTAGACGTCGCGGTGAGAGTCGAATGGCCGCTTGACGACGAACTTTTCGAGCAGCGAGACGAACTCTGGCCGGCCCTCGCCCTCGGTGGAGAACCAGTCGTAGCGGCCGTAGATCGGGACGGCGGCCACCACCGACGTGTCGGCTTCTTCGAAGCCCGGCTGGAACTTCGGGTCGTTCGGGGTCAGCGCCGCCAGCGCGCACAGGTGCCCGCCCGCGGAGCCGCCGGTGACCGCGACGAAGTCGGGGTCGCCGCCGTAGTCGGCGATGTTCTCCTTGACCCACGCCAGCGCCCGTTTGACGTCGACGATGTGATCGGGCCAGGTGTGCCGAGGGGAGACCCGATAGCCGATCGAGACACACACCCAGCCGCGCGCGGCCAGGTGGCTCATCAGGGGGTAGGCCTGCGGCCGCCGCATCCCGATCATCCAGGCGCCGCCCGGCACCTGCAGCAGCACCGGGGCCTTGGCGTCGCGCGGCAGGTCACGGCGGCGCCAGATGTCGGCGAGGTTGGCGCGGCCGTTGGGCCCGTAGGACACCACGTTGGTCTTCTCGACGTAGCGCCGGCGCGCCACGGTGTTGCCCAGCGGCAGGCTGCGCCGCCCGCTGCGCGTGGGCTTGGTGTGCGGCAGCTTGCCCAGCGCCTCGGAGTAGTCGTGTCCGAGCTGCTCGCGCAGCCCCGCCTCCAGCACCGGCCCGGGGGTGGTGACGGCGCGGTAGCGGATCACCCCCAGGATCGCCCACGACGCGGCCGTCAGCGCCAGCGCCGCCTTGCCGCGCCGCCCCTCGAAATGGCCGCGCCGTGCGCGCCGCAGCGCGTCCACCAGCGAGACGGAGAAGTAGACGCCCGGCACCTCCGAGGTCGGCCAGCCGAACCAGAAGACCAGCACGGTGCTGTAGCCCTTGCGGGCCAGCGGCCGTAATCCGTTGGCGGCGTTGGCCAATTCCAGGGCGGCGCGCGCCAGCGGCCGGGGACGCCGCAGTTGCGAAAAGCGACGCATCAGCCGGTGACCCGGGACTGCAGATCGCTGCGCAGGATCTTTCCGGTGCTGCTGCGCGGAAGCTCGTCGAGGATGGCGATTTCGCGGGGGACCTTGTAGTTGGCCAGGTTGTCCCGGACGTGTTGCTTGAGCGTCTCGACCGTGGCCTGGGCGCCCGGGCTCAGCACCACGAACGCCGCCAGGCGCTGGCCGTACTGCTCGTCGTCGACGCCGATCACCGCGGCCTCGGCCACGTCGTCGTGCGCCGCCAGCGTCTTCTCCACCTCGATCGGGTAGACGTTCTCCCCGCCGGAGACGATCATCTCGTCGTCGCGCCCGACCACGAACAACCGGCCGGCCTCGTCCAGATAGCCCACGTCGCCCGAGGACATGAACCCGGCGTGGAAATCTTTCGTGCTGCCCGACGTGTAACCCTCGAACTGGGTGTCGTTGCGGACATAGATGGTGCCGACCTCACCGGTGGGCAATTCGTTGAAATCCGCATCCAGAATCCGGATTTCGGTCCCGCCCGCCGGCCGGCCCGCGGTGTCGGGCGCCGCCCGCAGGTCCGCCGGGGTGGCGGTGGCGATCATGCCGGCCTCGGTGGCGTTGTAGTTGTTGTAGATCACGTCGCCGAATTCGTCCATGAACGCGGTGACGACGTCGGGGCGCATGCGCGAGCCGGATGCCGCCGCGAATCGCAATGTCTTGCAGCTGTACCGCTTGCGCACCTCGGGCGGCAACTCCATGATGCGGTCGAACATCACCGGCACCACCGCCAGGCCGGTCGCCCGGTGCCGGTCGATGAGGTCCAGCGTCGCCTCCGGATCGAACTTGCGCCGGGTGACCACCGTGCACGCCATCGACGCCGCGAAAATCAACTGCGAGAAACCCCAGGCGTGGAACATCGGCGCCACGACCACGACCGTCTCCTCGGCCCGCCACGGCGTGCGGTCCAGGATGGCCTTGAGCGTGCCGATGCCCGCGTTGCCGCCAGTTTGGTTGGCGCCCTTGGGCGTTCCGGTGGTGCCGGAGGTCAGCAGGATCATCCTGCCCTTGCGCCCGGTGCGCTCGGGCTGCTGGCCGCTGTGCCCGGCGATCAGCCGCTCGACGGTGAGCTCGTGCTGCCCTGGGGGCCCCTCCCGCTCGCGGGGGACGGTCCAGGCCACGATGCGGGTGGCCTCGGGTTTGTCGGCCAGCGCGCGGTCCACGGTCTCGGTGAACTCCTCGTCGTAGATGACGGCGTCCACACCCTCGCGGTTGACGACTTCGGCGAGCGCCGGTCCGGCGAATGACGTGTTGAGCAACACCACGTCGGACCCGATCCGGTTGGTGGCCACCACCGCCTCGACGAAGCCGCGGTGGTTGCGGCACATGATCCCGACAACCCGGGGCCGGCCGGCGGGCAGTTTCTGCAGCGCCGCGGCGAGCGCGTTGATCCGCTCGTCCAGCTGGCGCCAGGTCAGCGTGCCCAGTTCGTCGATCAGGCCGGGCCGGTCCGGGCAGCGTTGCGCCGCACTGGCGAAGCCGACGGTCATCCCCATGCCCTCGCGGCGCATGGCCGCGGCGATCTTCAGGTAGCGGTCGGGCCGCATCGGCGCGATCATGCCCGCGCGCCGCAGGGTGGTGATGACGCCGAAGGCTTGATTCAACGGAGAAGCCACGGCTCAGCCCAGGATCGGGAAGCGTCGCTTGGCGGCCAGGTCCTTGAGGGCCTGCTGCATCACCGATCGGACATGCTCGTCGACCTCGTCGACGTCCGGGTCGTCGCCGAATTGCGCGGCGATGTCGATCGGCTTCAGCACCTGCGTGACGATCTTGGTGGGCAGCGGCAGGTTGGGCGGAATCACGGCGCTGAACCCGAAGGGGAAGCCGAACGACAGCGGCAGGATGGCGCTGCGCAGCAGGCGCTTCACCCCCAGCCGCTCGGCCAGCCAGGTCCCGCGCGACAGGTAGAGCTGCGTCTCCTGCCCGCCGATGGACACCGCGGGCACGATGGGGACGCCGGCCTCGATCGCCGTCCTGACGTATCCCTTGCGCCCGTCGAAGTCGATGACGTTCTCCGACAGCGTCGGCCGGTACGCGTCGTAGTCACCGCCGGGAAAGACGATCACCACCCCGCCGGACCGCAGGGCCTGGGCCGCGTTCTCCCGGTTCGCCCGGATGTACCCGGTGCGCCGGAAGAAGTCTCCGGTGGGGCCGGTCATGAGGATGTCGTGGCTCAGCGTGTACACGGGTCGGTCGTAGCCGAATTTCTCGTAGAAGTGCACGGTGAAGATCGGGACGTCCATCGGGAACATGCCGCCGGAGTGATTGCCGACGACCAGCGCCCCGCCGGGCGGGAACGAATCCAGGCCGTGCACCTCGGACCGGAAGTAGACCTTCAGCGCCGGGCGCATCACGCCCATCAGGCGCTGGGTCAGGACGGGGTCGAATTTGCCGATGTCGCCGTCGTCGCGGTGATCGTTTTCGGTCACGTTCCTCCCTTGACGCTCCCGCGAGGCCGCTCGAGGTTTGAAGGCCGCGCCGAGTTTGATGGTAGCGAGCGCTGCGCGGCCGCCGTCACGGTGCCTATTTCTTTCCGCGTCCATCGATCGCGTCCATTGATATGGTGTCGCCCCGGTCCGGGCGCTATTGTTACGACGCCCTCAGTGAGATATCGAGAAGCGGGGAACCCGATGGACGTTGCCGGTTTGTCCCCCGAACTAAGCGCCCGATCGGGCCCCGCACGCAAAATCACGCCTCGTGACCGGCGCGCTCGCCGGCTGCACGCCAGCGTGGTCCGGTCCGAACCGGCCCAGACGAGCCAGCCGCCCGCGCCGGCGGGCGACGTCGACCCGGCCGGCGCGGACGCGGCGGATCAGCGCCAGGCGGACTACTTCATCCGGCTGCTCTCCCAGAATCGCAGGCTCATCGAACAGCGGATCGACGACTATCAGAAGGCGATCGCGTCCGCGCAAGTCGCCGGTGACGCCGATGCCGTCTGCAACCTTCGGCGCATGGCGCGAATCGAGGAACAGGATCGGGACAATCTCGACGCGATGCTGGAGAACCTGCGCCGCCGATTCGCCCGCCGGGCCCCCGGCGAGCCGCCCGCCCATTCCGCGCGGCGGCGCCCCACGGCTCGCTAGTCGCCCCCTCGTATTCGCCTGAAACACAACGGTTTTCGTCGCCAATACCACCGGCGGGGAGCCGGGTGGCGCGGAATCGGTGACACTGGATCGCGGTGCCGATACATTTGAGGGTCGAACTGGTTTCTCCCGACACCGAACGAGGCCGCCCATGGGATTCATGACCCCGGAGCTTCCCGACGTCGATCGCAAGGCCTGGCCCACTCTGCCCCGGGCCACCCGGCTGCAGGTCGTGACGCGGCACTGGGCGGAACACGGCTTCGGGACACCGTATGCCGTGTATCTGCTGTACCTGATCAAGATCGCCCTGTACATCGCCGTCGCCGCTGCGATCATCTCGCTGACCCCGGGCCTCGGCGGGCTCGGCCGCATCGCCGACTGGTGGACACAGCCGATTGTCTACCAGAAGGTCATCGTCTACACGCTGATGTTCGAGGTGTTGGGCCTGGGTTGTGGGTCCGGCCCGCTGACCGGACGGTTCATGCCGCCCATCGGCGGGATCTTGTACTGGTTGCGGCCCAACACGATTCGGCTGCCGGCGTGGCCGACAAAGGTGCCGTTCACGGCCGGTGACAACCGCACCGTCGTCGATGTCGCGCTGTACGCAATCGTTTTGGCCGGCGGGGTGTGGGCGCTGCTGTCGCCCGGCCACGGCGGGCCGGTCACCGCGGCCGGTGACGTCGGCCTGATCGACCCCGTTCGCGTCATCCCGACGATCGTCGCGCTGGCCGTACTGGGCCTGCGCGACAAGACCATTTTCCTGGCCGCGCGCGGCGAGCACTACTGGCTCAAGCTGTTTGTGTTCTTCTTCCCGTTCACCGATCAGATCGCGGCATACAAGCTCATCATGCTGTTGTTGTGGTGGGGCGCCGCAACATCCAAGCTGAACCACCACTTCCCGTACGTGGTGTCGGTGATGACGAGCAACAACGCGCTGTTGCGGCCCAAACTGTTCAACCCGCTCAAGCACATGCTGTACCGCGACCACATCAACGATCTGCGTCCCACCTGGTTGCCGAAGATGATGGCCCACGTCGGCGGCACCACAGCCGAATTCGTGGTTCCGACGGTGCTGGTCTTCTTCGCCGGCGATCACCCGTGGCGGTGGTTCCTGATCGGATTCATGGTCATCTTCCACCTCAACATCATTTCCAACCTCCCGATGGGAGTTCCGTTGGAGTGGAACGTTTTTTTCATCTTCTCGCTGTTCTATCTGTTCGGGCACTACGCCTCGATCCGGGCCACCGACCTGCGTTCGCCGCTGCTGTGGGCCCTCGTCATCGCCGCGGCGGCGTTCGTGATCGTGGGAAACATGTTCCCTGAGAAGATTTCATTCCTCCCGGCGATGAGGTATTACGCCGGCAACTGGGCCTCCAGCGTGTGGTGCTTCCGCGCCGGCGCCGAGGAAAAGATCGACGCCGAGATCGTCAAGAGCTCCGCCCTCGTCGTCAACCAGCTGGCCCGGCTTTACGACCCCGAGACCGCGGAGATCATGGCGGACAAGACCGCGGCGTTCCGGGCCATGCACGTGCACGGCCGCGCGCTCAACGCCCTGGTGCCTCGCGCCTTGGGCGGAGAGGCCGAGGAGGCCAATTACAAGATCCGCGAGGGCGAGATCGTCGCCGGGCCGCTCGTCGGCTGGAACTTCGGCGAGGGCCACCTGCACAACGAGCAGCTGCTCGAAGCCGTGCAGCGCCGCTGCCAATTCTCCGACGGCGACGTGCGGGTGATCGTCCTCGAGGGACAGCCGATCCACATCCGGAAGCAGTGGTACCGCATCTTCGATGCGAAAGCTGGACTGATCGAGGAAGGCTATGTCAACGTCGACGACATGCTCACCCGGCAGCCGTGGCCGGAGCCCGGAGACGAGTTGCCCGTGCATGTCACGACGCGGGCGAGCGGGCGCAACGCCCTATGACCCGAGCGGTGGTGGTCGGTGCCGGCCCCAACGGCCTGGCCGCGGCGATCCGGCTCGCCCGCCACGGCGTCGACGTTCAGGTGCTCGAGGCGCGCGACACCGTCGGTGGGGGAGCCCGCTCCGGCGAACTGACGCTGCCCGGCGTCATCCACGACCACTGCTCGGCGTTTCACCCGCTGGGCGTGGGCTCGCCGTTGTGGAAAGAGATCGACCTGCAGCGCCACGGGCTGCGGTGGAACTGGCCGGAGGTCGACTGCGCGCACCCGCTCGACGACGGCAGCGCCGGCCTGCTCTACCGGTCGATCGACGAGACGGTGGCCCGCATGGGCCCGGACGCCGCCCGCTGGCGGCGGGCGATCGGGGACCTGGCGGCGGGGTTCGACGAGCTGGCCGAGGATCTCATGGGCCCCGTGCTGGGCATCCCGCGTCACCCGATTCGCCTGGCCGCCTTCGGGCCCCGGGCGCTGCTGCCGGCCACCACGATGGCCCGCTGGTTTCGCACCGAGCCGGTCCGCGCGTTGTTCGGCGGCGCCGCCGCGCACGTCTTCACGCGGCTGGACCGCCCGCTCACCGCGTCCCTCGGGCTGATGATCCTGGCCAGCGGGCACCGCTACGGCTGGCCCGTCGCGCAAGGCGGGTCCGGGTCCATCAGCCAGGCGCTGGCCGCCGCGCTGAAGGAGCACGGCGGCTCGGTGGCCACCGGGGTGACGGTCACCAGCCGCAAAGACATCCCGGACGCGGACATCGTCATGCTCGACCTCAGCCCGGCCGCCGCGCTCGCCCTCTACGGCGACGCGATGCCGGGCCGGATCCGGCGCTCGTACGGGCGCTACCGCGAGGGCTCCTCGGCGTTCAAGGTCGACTTCGCGATCGAGGGCGACATCCCGTGGACGAACCCCGACTGCGCGCGGGCCGGCACCGTGCACCTCGGCGGCACCTTCGCCGAGATGGCCGACACCGAACGCCAACGCGCGCAGGGCAAGATGGTCGACCGGCCCTTCGTCCTCCTCGGCCAGCAATACCTGGCCGACCCGTCGCGCTCGGCGGGCAACGTCAACCCGATCTGGGCGTACGCGCACGTGCCGTTCGGCTACGAAGGCGACGCCACCACCGCCGTCGTCGGGCAGATCGAGCGGTTCGCGCCCGGCTTCTCCGAACGCGTGCTGGCGACGGTCAGCAAGTCGACCGCGGAACTGCAGGCCTACAACGCCAACTTCATCGGCGGTGACATCATCGGCGGCGCCAACGACGGGCTGCAGGTCATCTTCCGCCCGCGCATCGCCGTCGACCCCTACGCGACCGGCGTCCCGGGCGTCTACCTGTGTTCCCAGTCGACGCCGCCGGGGGCCGGCATCCACGGGCTGTGCGGCTACCACGCCGCCGAGTCGGCGCTGAAGTGGCTGAAGAAACCGCGCCGCGGCTGACATCACATTCGCCGCGGGAACCGGGGCGGCGACCGTGCATGTTACTCATCTAGGCTGACGGCGAGCGCTTAATCAGCGGACTCTAGAGACATCACAAGACAGGGAGAGACAAGTGACGGTCCGAGTAGGCATCAACGGCTTCGGTCGAATCGGGCGGAACTTCTACCGGGCCTTACTGGCTCAACAGGAGCAGGGCACCGCTGATATCGAGGTGATCGCGGTCAACGACCTCACCGACAACGCCAGCCTGGCGCACCTGCTGAAATTCGACTCCATCCTGGGCCGCCTGCCGTATGACGTCAGCCTCGAGGGTGACGACACCATCGTCGTGGGCAGCAAGAAGATCAAGGCGCTCGAGGTGAAGGAAGGCCCGGCGGCGCTGCCCTGGGGTGACCTCGGGGTCGACGTCGTCGTCGAGTCCACCGGCATCTTCACCAACGCGGCCAAGGCCAGGGGCCACCTGGACGCCGGCGCCAAGAAGGTGATCATCTCCGCGCCCGCCACCGACGAGGACATCACCATCGTGCTCGGCGTCAACGACGACAAGTACGACGGCAGCCAGAACATCATCTCCAACGCGTCGTGCACCACGAACTGCCTGGCGCCGGTCACCCGGGTGCTCCAGGACGAGTTCGGCATCGTCAAGGGGCTGATGACCACGATCCACGCCTACACCCAGGACCAGAACCTGCAGGACGGCCCGCACAAGGACCTGCGTCGCGCCCGCGCGGCCGCGCTGAACATCGTGCCGACCTCCACCGGCGCCGCCAAGGCGATCGGGCTGGTGATGCCCGAGCTGAAGGGCAAGCTCGACGGTTACGCGTTGCGGGTGCCGATCCCCACCGGTTCGGTCACCGACCTGACCGTCGAATTGGCCAAGTCGGCCAGCGCCGACGAGATCAACGCGGCGTTCAGGGCCGCCGCCGAGGGCCGGCTGAAGGGCATCCTGAAGTACTACGACGCGCCGATCGTCTCCAGCGACATCGTCACCGATCCACACAGCTCGATCTTCGACTCCGGGCTGACCAAGGTGATCGACAACCAGGCCAAGGTGGTGTCCTGGTACGACAACGAGTGGGGCTACTCCAACCGCCTCATCGACCTCGTCGCGCTGGTCGGCAAGTCGCTGTAGTCGTGGGCATTCCGAACCTGAAAGACCTTCTCGCCGAAGGCGTCTCGGGTCGCGGCGTGTTGGTGCGCTCCGACCTGAACGTGCCGCTCGACGAGGAAGGCGCCATCACCGACCCGGGCCGGATCGCCGCGTCGGTGCCGACGCTGCAGGCGCTCGTCGACGCCGGCGCCAAGGTCGTGGTCGCCGCGCACCTCGGTCGCCCGAAGGGTGGCCCCGACCCGAAGCTGTCGCTGGCGCCGGTCGCCGCCGCGCTCGGCGAACGCCTCGGCCGGCACGTGCAGCTGGCCGGCGATGTAGTCGGCGGCGACGCGCTGGCCCGGGCCGAGGGGCTGACGGACGGCGACGTGCTGCTGCTGGAGAACATCCGCTTCGATCCGCGCGAGACCAGCAAGGACGACGGGGAGCGGCTCGCGCTCGCCCGCGAGCTCGCCGAATTGGTCTCGCCCGGAGGCGCTTTCGTCTCCGACGGCTTCGGGGTGGTGCACCGCAAGCAGGCCTCGGTGTACGACGTCGCCACGCTGCTGCCGCACTACGCCGGCACCCTGGTGGCCGAGGAGATCGCGGTGTTGGAGCAGCTGACCAGCTCCACCGAGCGGCCGTACGCCGTCGTGCTCGGCGGGTCGAAGGTGTCCGACAAGCTCGGCGTCATCGAATCGTTGGCGACCAAGGCCGACAGCATCGTGATCGGCGGCGGCATGTGCTTCACATTCCTTGCCGCACAAGGCTTTTCGGTGGGTAAGTCGCTGCTCGAAGAAGAGATGGTGGACACCTGCCGCCGGTTGCTGGACACCTACGTCGACGTGCTGCGGCTGCCCAGGGACGTCGTGGTGGCCGAGCGGTTCGCCGCGGACTCGCCGCCGCAGACGGTGGCCGCCGACGCCATCGGTGACGACGTGATCGGGCTGGACATCGGGCCGGAATCGGTGAAGCGCTTCGCGGCCCTGCTGTCCAACGCCCGCACCGTCTTCTGGAACGGCCCCATGGGCGTGTTCGAGTTCCCGGCGTTCGCCACGGGCACCCGGGGCGTCGCCGAGGCCATCGCCGCGGCCACCGGCAAGGGCGCGTTCAGCGTGGTGGGCGGCGGCGACTCCGCCGCCGCGGTGCGCGCCCTGGGCATCCCGGAGGCCGACTTCTCGCACATCTCCACCGGCGGTGGCGCGTCCCTGGAATACCTGGAGGGCAAGACGCTGCCGGGCATCGAGGTGCTCGGGGAGCCGCAACCAAGTGGAGGAGACGCGTGAGCCGCAAGCCGCTGATCGCCGGCAACTGGAAGATGAACCTCAACCACTTCGAGGCGATCGCGCTGGTGCAGAAGATCGCGTTCGCGCTGCCGGACAAGTACTACGACAAGGTCGACGTCACCGTCCTGCCGCCGTTCACGGACCTGCGCAGCGTGCAGACCCTGGTCGACGGCGACAAGCTGCGGCTGACCTACGGCGGCCAGGACCTGTCCCCGCACGACTCGGGCGCCTACACCGGTGACATCAGCGGGGCCTTCCTGGCCAAGCTCGGTTGCAGCTTCGTCGTGGTCGGCCACTCCGAGCGGCGCACCTATCACAACGAGGACGACGCGCTGGTGGCCGCGAAGGCCGCCGCGGCGCTCAAGCACGAGTTGACCCCTATCGTGTGCATCGGCGAGCACCTCGAGACTCGCGAGGCGGGCGAACACGTCAGTTACTGCGAAAATCAGCTGCGCGGCTCGCTGGCCGGGCTATCGGCCGAGCAGATCGCCGACGTGGTGATCGCCTACGAGCCGGTGTGGGCGATCGGCACGGGCCGGGTGGCCAGCTCCGCCGACGCGCAGGAGGTGTGTGCGGCGATCCGCAAAGAGTTGGCGTCCCTCGCGTCGCCAAAGATCGCCGAAAGCGTCCGGGTGCTCTACGGCGGTTCGATGAACGCCAAGAACGTCGGCGATCTCGTCGCTCAGGAGGACATCGACGGCGGCCTGGTCGGGGGCGCCTCGCTGGACGGCGAGCAGTTCGCGACGCTCGCGGCGATCGCCGCCGGTGGGCCCCTGCCATAGGCCCGGCCGGTCGAACCCTGCTCAGTTTGCATTGGCTCTGGACTACGGGCGAGTACTCGTGCGAGAGTACTTGCGTGTCATCGATACGTATCTTCATCCTGGCGGGTCTCGAGGAGCGCGGCCCGATGCATGGACACCAGCTCCGCCTGCTTGCCGAGGAAGAGCACGTCGCCCTCTGGACGGACATCACCGTGGGCGCCCTGTACGGGGCGATCAAGCGACTGGCCGCCGAGGACCTCATCGAGGAGGTTCGCATCGAGCGGTCCGGCGCGTATCCGCAACGGCAGATCTGGGCCATCACCGATGCCGGCCGCGAGGCGCTGGGCGGTCTGCGGCTGCGCGCGCTGCGCGAGATCGTCATCAAACCGGACCCGTTCGACCTGGCGATCACCCGGTTGCAGCCCGACCACCTCGGTGACCTGCCGGCGACCATCGCGGCCCGGATCACGTCGCTGAACGCCATGCTCACCGAGTGGGAAGCCCATGCCGCCGCGATCGACCGCTACCTCACCGTGGCCGAGAAGCTGGTCATGAAGCACCGGGCCGACCGGCTGCGCGCCGAAATCGGTTGGCATGAAGAGCTTTCCGAGGCGCTCCCGACGATAGTCACCGGCCGGCGCACGGGAGGTGAGCAGTCGTGACGACCTCGATGCCGAAAACCATTGGTGCCGAACGCCGCAACTGGTTCGCCCTGGCGGTGCTGCTGGTGGGCGCGTTCATGGCATTGCTGGATACCACCATCGTCAACGTCGCCCTGCCGGCCATCCGCACCGGCCTTGCGGCGTCGAACGCCACGCTGTCATGGATAGTTTCGGGCTATGCGCTGGCTTTCGGGTTGGCTCTGATACCCGCCGGCAGGGTGGGGGACCGGTTCGGCCACAAATGGGTCTTCGTCGTGGGCCTGTCGTTGTTCACCGCGGCGAGCCTGGCCTGCGGACTTGCGCACGGCGAGACTCCGCTCGTCTGTGCGCGGGCCGTTCAGGGACTCGGCGGTGGCATCTTCTTCACGTCGGTCACCGCGTTGATCCAGCTGATGTTCACCGACCGCAAACGGGCGCGGGCCCTGGCGATCATGGGGTCGACCATCGGTTTCTCCGTGGCGCTGGGCCCGCTGGTCGGGGGGCTGATCATCCAGGCGTTCGGGCCGGACCCGGGGTGGCGATTGGTGTTCGACGTCAACGTGCCGCTGGGCGTGCTCGCGGTCGTCGCCGCGGCCGTCCTCCTGCCGGTGGGAAGCGACCGCGCGGCGACGTCGGCCGACTGGGCCGGCCTGATCCTGCTATCCGCGGCGCTGATCGCTTTGCTGGTCCCGCTGATCCAGGGACAGCAAGACGGCTGGCCGCTGTGGACTTACGCCTCGATGGCCGGCGCCGCGGCGTTGCTCGCGGTGTTCGCCCGGTGGGAGCGCCACGTCGAGGCGAGTGGGGGCAACCCGCTGGTGCCGCCGCGACTGTTCGCGCACGCGTCCTTCACCGGCGGCGTGCTGCTCGCGCTGGTGTACTTCGCGGCGTTCACGAGCATCTTCTTCACCATCGCGCTGTTGTGGCAGGCGGGGCTCGGCCACACCGCGCTGCAATCCGGTCTGGTGGTGACGCCGTTCGCCGTCGGGCTGGTCGGCGGCGCCTCACAAAGCGACACCCTGGCGGCACGCTTCGGCCGGACCGTGCTGGTGGCCGGGCTGGGGATGGTGGCCGTCGGCATCACCGCGATCTGGGTGGTGCTCGCCGTCACGCCGTGCACCGCGTACAGCGGTTGGCAACTGGCCGCCCCGCTCCTGGTCGCCGGCGTGGGCAGCGGCTTGTTCATCGCGCCCAACGTCGACTTCATCGTCGCCACCGTCGACGCGGAAGATGCCGGCGCGGCCAGCGGTGTGATCGGCACCGCGCAGCGGATCGGCAGCGCGATCGGGATCGCGATCATCGGCACCGTGCTGTTCGGCACGCTGCACGTCGACCGGCCCGGCCCGGCGGCGCTGGCGGCGGCCTTCGCGCACAGCGCGACGCTGGCGATGGCCGCCAGCGCCGGCCTCGGCGTCGCGGCCTTCGCGCTGGTCTTCGCGCTGCCGCGGCGGACCTGGGGCCGCTAGCCGGGCGTCGGTTACGGCCGGTGGCGCGCCAACCGGTAGGCTTTCACGTCATGGAGTTGGCCCTGCAGATCACCCTTGTGGTCACCAGCGTGCTGGTGGTCCTGCTGGTGCTGCTGCACCGCGCCAAGGGTGGCGGCCTGTCGACGCTGTTCGGTGGCGGTGTGCAGTCCAGCCTCTCCGGCTCGACGGTGGTGGAGAAGAACCTGGACCGGTTGACGCTGTTCATCACCGGCATCTGGCTGGTCTCCATCATCGGGGTGGCCCTGCTGATCAAGTACCGGTGACCCGTCGGCGGGCGGACCGCGTGATCCGCACCGATACTGGGTTTCATGGTTGACGTTTCCGACATCGCGCTGGAACCGATCGGCGCCGTGCAACGGACGCTGGTCGGTCGCGAGGCGACCGAGCCGATGCGCGCCGACATCCGGCTGTTGGGCGCCATCCTCGGCGACACCGTCCGCGAGCAGAACGGCGACGAGGTCTTCGATCTCGTGGAACGCGCCCGGGTGGAATCGTTTCGGGTGCGCCGCTCGGAGATCGACCGCGCCGAGCTGGCGCGCATGTTCGACGGCATCGACATTCACCGGGCGATCCCGGTCATCCGCGCGTTCAGCCACTTCGCGTTGCTGGCCAACGTGGCCGAGGACATCCACCGGGAGCGCCGCCGCGCCATCCACGTCTCCGCCGGCGAGCCGCCCCAGGACAGCAGCCTGGCCGCGACCTACGCGAAACTCGATGGCGCCGAACTCGATTCGGCCACCGTGGCCGAGGCGCTGCGCGGCGCGCTGATCTCCCCGGTGATCACCGCGCATCCCACCGAAACCCGGCGGCGCACCGTCTTCGTCACCCAGCACCGGATCACCAGTCTGATGCGGTTGCACGCCGAAGGGCACACCGAAACCGACGACGGGCGCAACATCGAGCGCGAACTGCGCCGCCAGGTGCTCACGCTGTGGCAGACCGCGCTGATCCGGTTGTCCCGGCTGCAGATCACCGACGAGATCGAGGTGGGGCTGCGGTACTACCCCGCCGCGTTCTTCCAGGTCATCCCGCAGGTCAACGCCGAGGTCCGCGACGCGTTGCGGGCGCGCTGGCCCGAAACCGACCTGCTCGCCGCGCCGATCGTCGCGCCCGGTTCCTGGATCGGCGGCGACCGCGACGGCAACCCGAACGTGACGGGCGACGTGGTGCGCCAGGCCACCGGCAGCGCCGCGTTCACCGCACTGTCGCACTACCTGGCCGAGCTCACCGCCCTCGAGCAGGATCTGTCGATGTCGGCGCGCCTCGTCCCGGTCACTCCCGGGCTGGCCGAACTGGCGGAGGGTTGCCAGGAGAAGGTCCGCGCCGACGAGCCCTACCGGCGGGCGGTGCGGGTGATCCGCGCCCGGCTCACCGCCACGGCCGCCGAGATCCTGGACCGCCAACCGCAGCACGAGCTCGACCTCGGCCTGCCACCGTATTCCGCCCCGGGCGAGCTGCAGGCGGATCTGGACACCATCGACTCCTCGCTGCGCGCCCACGGCAGCGCGCTGCTGGCCGACGACCGGCTGGCCCTGCTGCGAGAAGGCGTGAGCGTCTTCGGCTTTCACCTGTCCGGGCTCGACATGCGACAGAACTCCGACGTCCACGAGGAGGTGGTGGGGGAGCTGCTGGCGTGGGCCGGGGTGCATCCGGACTACGCCTCGCTGCCCGAGGACGAGCGCGTCGCGCTGCTGGCGGGTGAACTGGGCACCCGCCGCCCGCTGGTCGGTGACCGCGCGCAACTGTCCGAGCTGGCCCGCAAGGAGCTCGAGGTCGTCGACGCCGCGGCCTACGCCGTCGGGCGCTACGGCCCGGCCGCCGTCCCGAACTACGTCATCTCCATGTGCCGCTCGGTGTCGGATGTCCTGGAGGTGGCGATCCTGCTGAAAGAGGGCGGGCTGCTTGATGCCTCCGGGGCGGAACCGTATTGCCCGGTGGCCATCTCGCCGCTGTTCGAGACGATCGACGATCTGCACAACGGCGCGGCGATCCTGCAGGCGATGCTGGACCTGCCGCTGTACCGCTCGGTCGTCGACGCGCAGGGCGGGCGTCAGGAGGTGATGCTGGGCTACTCCGACTCGAACAAGGACGGCGGTTACCTGGCCTCCAGCTGGGCGGTCTACCGCGCCGAGCTGTCCCTGGTCGAGGTGGCCCGCACGGCCGGAATTCGGTTGCGGCTCTTCCACGGTCGCGGCGGCACCGTCGGCCGCGGCGGCGGGCCGAGTTATCAAGCGATCCTGGCCCAGCCGCCGGGCGCGGTGAACGGCTCGCTGCGGCTCACCGAGCAGGGCGAGGTGATCGCCGCCAAGTACGCCGAACCGCAATCGGCGCGGCGCAACCTGGAGAGCCTGGTCGCCGCCACGCTGGAGTCGACGCTGCTCGACGTTGAGGGGCTGGGCGATGCCGCGGAGCCCGCCTATGCGGTGCTCGACGAGGTGGCCACCCTGGCGCAGCGGGCCTACGCCGAATTAGTGCATGAGACACCGGGTTTCGTCGACTACTTCATGGCCTCCACTCCGGTCAGCGAGATCGGTTCGCTCAACATCGGCAGCCGCCCGACGTCGCGCAAGCCGACGTCGTCGATCTCCGACCTGCGGGCCATCCCCTGGGTGCTGGCCTGGAGCCAGTCCCGGGTCATGCTGCCCGGCTGGTACGGCACCGGGACGGCGTTCGAGCAGTGGATCGGGGCGGGCCCGGAAAGCGAAGACGAGCGGGTGGCGATCCTGCACGACCTGTACGAGCGCTGGCCGTTCTTTCGCAGCGTGCTGTCCAACATGGCGCAGGTGCTGGCCAAGAGCGACCTCGGGCTGGCGGCCCGGTACGCGCAGCTGGTTTCCGACGAGGAGCTGCGCGACCGGGTGTTCGACAAGATCGTCGACGAGCACCGGCGGACCATCGCGATGCACAAGCTCATCACCGGTCAGGACGACCTGCTCGCCGACAACCCCGCGCTGGCGCGGTCGGTGTTCAACCGCTTCCCCTACCTCGAGCCGCTGAACCACCTGCAGGTGGAGTTGTTGCGCCGCTACCGCTCCGGCGACGACGACGAGTTGGTGCAGCGCGGCATCCTGTTGACGATGAACGGGTTGGCCAGCGCGTTACGGAACAGCGGGTGATGGGCATCCGTAAGCCATGTCGGACGGCGTCTCACCGCTCACCGCGGCCGAGTTGGCGCAGAACGGCGTCTTCGAACGGCTCGCCCGCGTCGGGTACGTCGTCAACGGCGTCCTGCACCTGATCGTCGGCTATCTCGCGATCCGGGTTGCGTGCGGCGACGGCGGCACCGCCGATCAGACCGGCGCCCTGGCGACGTTGGCGGCCAAACCGGGTGGGCCGTTGGCGCTCTGGATCGCCACCGCCGCCCTTTTGGCGATGGGCCTGTGGCGGCTCGTCGAAACGGTCCTCGGCCGATCGAGCGACCGCAAGACGGAGGGCGCGTCGTCGGACGCGTCCTCGCGGGCGAAGGCCCTCGGACTGGCGGCGGTTTACCTCGCGTTCGCGTACTCGGCGTTCGGCTTCGCCCGGGGCGCGGGAAGGCCCGCGGATCAACAGAATTCGAGCATCAGCGCCCGGCTGATGGGAACGACCGCCGGCACGCTGGCGCTCGTCGCTGCCGGCGCGATCATCGTCGTGGTCGGCTGCTACCACATCCACAAGGGCGCCAGCCGCAACTTCGTCGACGACCTGCGGGGCAAGTCGGGCGACTTCGTGCGACGGCTCGGCGTGGCCGGCTACATCGGCAAGGGCATCGTGATCACCCTGACGGGCGCGCTGGTGATCGTCGCCGCCTGCCGCTCGGAGCCGAAGAAGGCCACGGGGCTCGACGGCGCGCTGAAGACGCTTGGGGCCCAACACTTCGGGGCGGCGCTGCTGATCGCCGCCGGGGTGGGGATCATCACCTACGGGCTGTACAGCTTCGTGATGGCCCGGTCGACCAAGATGTAGGCGCTATTCCACCGCGCGGTTGCGCAGCCGGTCCACCACGCCGCGCACCGCGTGCTCGGTCATGGACAGCGGCGTCATCATCACCTCGCCGACCTTCACCATGTCGTCGATGCGCCCGACGATCGTCTCCACCGGTTCGACCAGGACGATGAGTCGCCGTGCCAGGTCGTCCAGGCTGGACAGGGTGCCGTCCAGGTGATCCAGGCCGCTCTCCATGCGCTCGACCGTGGCGTTCAGGTTGGACAGGGAGGTGTTCAGCTCTTTCATGGTCCTGCTGAGGCCGTCCAGGACGTCTTCGACCTGCTCCACCGTCTTGTCGGCGTTCAACGCAGCCTGGGTGAGGGTCTTGATCCGGCTTCGCTCTTGCCCACCGCGCACGGTTCTGTCTGCCATGACCGCCATTATTACCCGGACCTACCGGGTGCGGAACTAGCTTCGCTGACCCGAGGGAAGTTTGGCCGCGGCCTCCTCGTCGAGCAGCCAGAGCGTGGTTTCGGTGCCGATCGCCCCGGCGGCCGGCACCGAAACCGGCGCGGCGCCGCCGATTGCCGCCGCCACCGCGTCGGCCTTCGAACCGCCGGAGACCATCAGCCAGACCTCCCGCGAGCGCTGAACCGCGGGCAGGGTCAGGGTGATTCGCCGGGGAGGCGGCTTGGGGGAGTCCTCGACTGGAACCACCATGCGGCTGGTTTCCACGACCGCGGGCGTGTCGGGGAACAATGAGTTGATGTGGCCCTCCGGGCCCATGCCCAGCAGGTGCACATCGAAATTCGGTGCCGGCTGGCCGGGTTCGGCGTTGGCGGCCAGCAGCTGTTCGTAGGCGAGCGCGGCCGCCGCGAGGTCGGTGCCGAATTCGCCGTCGCTGGCCGGCATCGTGTGCACGTGGCTGGACGGAATGACGATCCGGTCCAGCAGCGCCGCCCGCGCCTGCTTGTCGTTGCGCTCGTCGTCGTCTTCGGGGACGTAGCGTTCGTCGCCCCAGAACAGGTGCACCTTGGGCCAGGCGACGTCGCGTCCCACGAGGGACTCGAGCAATCCGATGCCGTTGCCGCCGCCGGTCAGCACGACGAGCGCTCGGTCCCGGGCCGCCACGGCGTCGCGGATGGAGTCGGCCAGCCGGTTGGCGGCGGCCTCGACCAGGGCTTGACTGTCGGGGAAAACTTCGATGATGGTGCTCACACGTACTGCACTTTCTCAATGCCCTCTAGCGCTGTTTGGTAGATCTCGTCGGGGTCGAGCCGCCGCAGGTCTTCGGCGAGGCACTCGCCGGTTTCCCTGCGCGGCAAGGGAAGCAGGGCCTCCGGCTTGGCGGTGCGGCTCAGTGTCGCCGTTCTGCCCTCCTGCGGCCGGCTCAAGACGATGGTCTCGCTCTTGCGGACGAGTTCCACCTTCAGGTCGCCTACCGCCCGGCGCACCGGGCCGTCGATGCGGCTGGCCAGCCAACCCGCCAGGACGTCGAGCGCCGGTTCGGTTTTCAGGCCGGACACCAGGGCCGACTCGATCGGCTCGTGGGGGGCCAGATCGACCGCGGAGGTGAGCAGCGCCCGCCAGTAGGTGATGCGGGCCCACGCCAGGTCCGTGTCGCCGGCGGTGTAGCCGGGCCGGCGGCTCCTGATCGCCGCCAGGGGATCGGTCCCCTTCGTGGCGTCGGTGATGCGCCGAATCGCCAACTTGCCCAACGGGTCCTGGGCGGGCACGGCCGGGGCGATGTCCGGCCACCACGCCACCACGGGGATGTCGGGCAGCAGGAACGGCATCACCACGCTGGCGGCGTGCCCCGCGAGCGCCCCGGACAGCTTCAGGATGACGACCTCGCTGGCGCCGGTGTCGCCGCCCGCCCGCAGCTGCGCGTCCAGGCGCGGCTCGTCGGCGTACGGGTCGCCCCGCATCGTCACGATGATCCGGCTGGGGTGCTCGTGGCTGGCGTTGTTGGCGGCCTCGAGTGACTCCTCCAGGACGGCGTCGCTGTCCGGCGCGATGATCAGCGTCAGCACCCGGCCCATCGTCACGGCGCCGACCCTTTCCCGCAGTTCGTCGAGCTTCTTGTTGACAGCGGTGGTGGTGGTGTCCGGCATGTCGATGATCAAGTGCGCCGCTCCTTTCCCCCGCAAGCGGGTGGGGTCCCCGCGGAGCCGGGGAGTACCCCCACATCACGCGGTTCTGCATCGTCGCCGGCGCGGATCACGGCCGCCGCCATTCACGCCCCGTGCGGCGCAGCATCTCGAAGGCCGACTCCGGACCCCAGGTGCCCGCCTCGTACGGCTCGGGCTTGCCGTCGGCCGCCCAGTTGTCCAGAACGGGATCCAGTATCTGCCAAGCCAATTCGACCTCTTCGTTGACCGGGAACAGCGACGGCTCGCCCAGCAGCACGTCGAGGATCAGCTGTTCGTAGGCCTCGGGCGATTCCTCGGCGAACGCCGAGCCGTAGGAGAAGTCCATGTTGACGTCGCGGACCTCCATCGCGGTGCCCGGCACCTTGGAGCCGAACCGCAGCGTGATGCCCTCGTCGGGCTGCACCCGGATGACCATCGCGTTGGCGCCGAGCTCGTCGGTCATGGTGGCGTCGAACGGCAGGTGCGGGGCGCGTTTGAAGACGAGCGCGATCTCGGTCACCCTGCGGCCCAGGCGTTTTCCGGTCCGCAGGTAGAACGGCACGCCGGCCCAGCGGCGGGTGTCCACCTCGAGCGTGATGGCGGCGAAGGTCTCGGTGGTGGAGTCCTTGGCGAACCCCTCCTCGTCGAGCAGCCCGACCACCTTCTCGCCACCCTGCCAGCCGCCGGTGTATTGGCCTCGGCTGGTGGTCTCGTCCAGCGGCTGCGCCAACTGAGTGGCCGAGAGCACCTTGATCTTCTCGGTCTGCAACGCCGCCGGGTTGAAGCTGACCGGCTCCTCCATCGCGGTCAGCGCCAGCAGCTGCATCAGGTGGTTCTGGATGACGTCGCGGGCGGCGCCGATGCCGTCGTAATAGCCTGCGCGCCCGCCCAATCCGATGTCCTCGGCCATGGTGATCTGTACGTGATCCACGTAGTGCGCGTTCCAGATCGGGTCGAACAACTGATTGGCGAACCGCAGCGCCAGGATGTTGCGAACCGTCTCCTTGCCCAGGTAGTGGTCGATGCGGAACACCGCCTCCTCGGGGAAGACGGCGTTGACGGCATGGTTCAGGTCCTGCGCGCTCTCGAGGTCGTGCCCGAAGGGCTTCTCGATCACCACCCGGCTCCAGCGATCGCCCTGCGGTCGGGCCAGCCCGGACTTGTGCAGCTGTTCGCACACCACGGGAAAGGACTTGGGCGGGATGGCCAGGTAGAAGGCGTGGTTGCCGCCGGTGCCGCGCTCGGCGTCCAGCTTGTCCAGGGTCTCGGCCAGCCGGGCGAACGACGCGTCGTCGTCGAAAGACCCTGGCACGAAACGGAATCCCTCGGCCAGCCGCTCCCAGTTCTCCTCCCGGAAGGGCGTGCGGCAGTGATCCTTGACGGCCTGGTAGACCACCTTGCGGAAGTCCTGGGTTTCCCAGTCCCGGCGCGCGAACCCCACCAGCGAGAAGCTCGGCGGCAGCAGCCCGCGGTTGGCCAGGTCGTAGATGGCCGGCATCACCTTTTTGCGGGCCAGGTCGCCGGTGACCCCGAAGATCACCATGCCGCACGGGCCCGCGATGCGCGGCAGTCGCTTGTCGCGCTTGTCCCGTAACGGGTTATGCCATTGTTCAGCGGTACGAGCAGGGCTCATTTCGAGGCGGAGTCCAGCTGCTTTTGCGTCTCCTCCAGCAGCTCGGTCCAGGACTCCACGAACTTCTCCACGCCCTCGTTCTCCAGCACTTTGAACACGTCGGTGAGGTCGATCCCGATCCCGGCCAGCTTGTCGAACACCTCTTGGGCGGCCGACGCGGTGCCGGTGACGGTGTCACCCTTGATCTCACCGTGGTCGGCGACGGCGTCAATCGTCTTCTCCGGCATGGTGTTCACCGTGTTCGGTGCGACCAGCTCGGTGACGTAGAGGGTGTCGGAGTAGTCGGGGTTCTTGACCCCGGTCGACGCCCACAGCGGACGCTGCACGCGGGCCCCGTCGCCCTTGAGCGCCTCGTAGCGATCGCCGCCCTCGAAGACCTCCTGGTAGGCCGCGTAGGCCAGCCGGGCGTTGGCCACTCCGGCCTGTCCGCGCAACGCCGACGCCTCCTCGGAACCGATCTTTTCCAGGCGCTTGTCCACCTCGGTGTCCACCCGGGACACGAAAAACGAAGCGACGGAATGGATCTTGGACAGGTCGTGACCGGCCTCGCGGGCCTTCTCCAGGCCGGCCAGGTAGGCGTCCATCACCTGGCGGTGCCGCTCGACGGAGAAGATCAGCGTGACGTTGACCGAAATGCCCTCCGCAAGGGTGGCGGTGATAGCCGGAATCCCGGCCTTGGTCGCCGGAATTTTGATGAACAGGTTGGGCCGGTCGACGATCTTCCACAGCTCGACGGCCTGCGCGGTGGTCTTGTCGGTCTCGGCGGCGAGGCGCGGGTCGACCTCGATCGACACCCTGCCGTCGACACCGTCGGAGGCTTCCCACTGCGGCCGCAGCACGTCGCACGCGTTACGCACGTCGTCGGTGGTGACCGTGCGGATGGTGGCGTCCACGTCGGCGCCGCGCTCGGCCAGCTCGGTGATCTGGTCGTTGTAGGTGTCGCTGTCGGCCAGCGCCTTCTGGAAGATCGACGGGTTGGTCGTCACTCCCACAACGCTTTTGGTGTCGATCAGCTCCTGCAGGTTGCCCGACTGCAGCCGCTGGCGCGACAGGTCATCCAGCCACACGGATACGCCCGCGGCGGACAGCGCCGCCAGGTTGGGGTTCTGGGTCATGTGAATCACCCTTTCTCAGTTGTCCACTACCTGTTCCGCGGCGGCCGCGACGGCTTCTGCTGTGAAACCGAATTCACGGAACAAAGTCTTGTAGTCGGCGGATTCGCCGTAGTGCTCGATCGACACGATCCTGCCGGTGTCGCCGACGAGCTTGTGCCAGGACTGCGCCACGCCCGCTTCGACGGCCACCCGGGCCGACACCGACGGCGGCAGCACGCTGTCGCGGTAGTCCTCGGGCTGCGATTCGAACCACTCCACACACGGCATAGAAACCACCCGCGCGACGATGTCCTTGTCCGCCAACAACTTCTGGGCCTCGACCGCGAGCTGAACCTCCGAGCCGGTGGCGATCAACACGACGTCGGGATCCTCGGTGCCCTGGTCGCCGAGGATGTAGCCGCCACGGGCCACCCCCTCGACGCTGGTGCCCTCGAGCACCGGCACCCCCTGGCGGGTCAGGATCAGCCCGACGGGGCCGCTGCCGTTGCCGCGGGCCAGGATCGTGCGCCACGCGTAGGCGGTCTCGTTGGCGTCGGCCGGGCGCACCACCGACAGCTTGGGGATGGCGCGCAGCGCCGCGAGGTGCTCGATCGGCTGGTGGGTGGGACCGTCCTCGCCGAGCCCGATGGAATCGTGCGTCCACACGTAGATCGTGTCGATGTCCATCAGCGCGGCCAGTCGCACGGCCGGGCGCATGTAGTCGGAGAACTGCAAGAACGTGCCGCCGTAAGCCCGCGTGGGGCCGTGCAGGACGATGCCGGACAGGATGGCGGCCATCGCGTGTTCCCGGACGCCGAAGTGCAGCGTGCGACCGTACCAGTCGGCGGTGTAGTCCTTTGTCGAAATCGACGGCGGGCCAAACGATTTGACGCCGTCCATGGTGGTGTTGTTGCTGCCCGCGAGGTCGGCCGAGCCGCCCCACAGCTCGGGCAGCTTCGACGCGAGCGCCGACAGCACCTTGCCCGAGGCGGCCCGGGTGGCCAACGGCTTGTCTTCCGTTGTCCAGGTGGGGATGTCGGCGTCCCAGCCGTCGGGCAACTCCTCGGCGGTCAGGCGGTCCAGCAGCGACTTGCGGTCCGGTTCGCGCTCCGCCCACGCGTCGAAGTCCGCCTGCCACTTCTCGTGCGCTTCCTTGCCCCGGTCCACCAGCTTGCGGGTGTGGGCGATGACCTCGTCGCGCACCTCGAACTTCTTCTCGGGGTCGAAGCCGAGGATCTCCTTGACGGCCGCGACCTCCTCGTCGCCCAGCGCCGCGCCGTGCGCCTTACCGGTGTTCATCAGCTTGGGCGCGGGGTAGCCGATGATGGTGCGCAGCGAGATGAACGACGGCCGGTCGGTGACGGCCTTGGCGTTGGCGATGGCCTCCTCGATGGCGACGACGTTCTCGCCGCCCTCCACCTCCTGCACGTGCCAGCCGTAGGCGCGGTAGCGCGCGGCGGTGTCCTCGCACAGCGCGATGTCGGTGTCGTCCTCGATCGAGATCTCGTTGTGGTCGTAGAAGACGATCAGGTTGCCCAGCTGCTGGACGGCGGCCAGCGACGAGGCCTCCGAGGTGACACCTTCCTCGATGTCGCCGTCGGAGGCGATCACGTAGATGAAGTGGTCGAACGGGCTGGTGCCGGGCGCGGCGTCCGGGTCGAACAGCCCGCGCTCGTAGCGCGAGGCCATCGCCATGCCGACCGCCGAGGCCAGGCCCTGGCCCAGCGGACCGGTGGTGATCTCAACACCCTTGGTGTGCCGGAACTCTGGATGCCCCGGCGTCTTGGATCCCCACGTCCGCAGCGACTCGATGTCACTCAGCTCCAGCCCGAACCCACCCAGGTACAGCTGGATGTACAGCGTCAGGCTGCTGTGCCCGCAGGACAGGACGAACCGGTCGCGGCCCAGCCAATAGGTGTCGCTGGGATCGTGCCGCATCGTGCGCTGGAAAAGCGTGTAGGCCAGTGGAGCCAGGCTCATCGCCGTTCCGGGATGTCCGTTGCCGACCTTCTGGACCGCGTCGGCGGCCAGCACGCGAATCGTGTCGACGGCGGCCGAGTCGATCTCGGACCAGTCGTCGGGGAGGTGCGGTTGGGTCAGCGTGGAGATCTCTTCGAGTGTGGTCACAGACTCAGTCCTTGGGGTCATCGAGCCGATCAATCCCACCCTAGTGCGGGACGGCCGGCTCTTGCAGTGCAGGATTTCGGGTACCCGTTGCCGGCTGTTGTGAAAATTACGCGGTGCCCCTCGACCCGTAACATTCAGTTCGGAAATCTGGGAGAAGTCTGGGTGAATAGACCCTGCGGGCAGGCCGACACCGGCCCGCGGTCTACCATCGTGCGTAGTAGATGCTGCGCGTGTTGCGACCCCAAGGAGTTATTGCGTGAGCGTTCGCGGGCGCGTCGCCCCGAGCCAGGTAACGAGCCGAGTTCACGGCACGGTGCTGGCGTATTTGGCGCTGACCAAGCCGCGGGTCATCGAGCTGCTGCTGGTCACCACCATCCCGGCGATGCTGCTGGCCCACCGCGGGAGCGTGAACCCGCTGCTGATCCTCAACACGTTGGTCGGCGGGATGCTGGCCGCCGGGGGCGCCAACACGCTCAACTGTGTGGCCGACGCGGACATCGACAAGGTGATGAAGCGCACCGCGCGCCGGCCGCTGGCCAGGGCTGCGGTCCCGCGCAGCCACGCGCTGGTGTTCGGGTTGGCGCTGTCGGTGGCGTCGTTCTTCTGGCTGTGGTGGACGACGAACATGCTGTCGGCACACCTGGCCGGCGCCACCATCGCCTTCTACGTGCTGGTTTACACGCTGCTGCTCAAGCGCCGCACCTCGCAGAACGTGGTGTGGGGCGGCGCGGCCGGCTGCATGCCGGTAATGATCGGCTGGTCGGCGGTCACCGGCACCATCGGCTGGCCGGCGCTGGTGATGTTCGCGATCATCTTCTTCTGGACGCCGCCGCACACCTGGGCGCTGGCGATGCGTTACAAGGACGACTACAAGGCGGCCGGCGTCCCGATGCTGCCCGCCGTGGCGACCGAGCGCCAGGTCACCAAGCAGATTCTGATCTACACCTGGCTGACGGTGGCGGCCACGCTCGCGCTGGCGCTGGCCGCCGGCTGGCTGTACGCGGCGGTCGCCGTGGTGGCCGGGGTGTGGTTCCTGGCGATGGCCCACCAGCTCTACGCCGGGGTGCGCGCCGGCGAGCCGGTCAAGCCGCTGCGGCTGTTCCTGCAGTCGAACAACTATCTCGCGGTGGTGTTCTGCGCGTTGGCGGTCGACTCGGTGATCGCCCTGCCGCACCTGTTCTGACAGCGGCTCGGACCTAGGGCAGCAGCACGATCGAGCCGGCCGTCTTGCGCCCCTGAAGGTCCTGGTGGGCGCGGGTGGCTTCGGCCAGCGGATAGCGCCCACCGACCTCGATGGTGATGGCCCCGCCGGCGATCGCGTCGAACAGTTCCTCCGCCCGCCAGCTGAATTCCTGGCCGGTGCGAATGAAGTGGGCCAGCGACGGCCGGGTCAAGAACACCGAACCGGCGGCGTTGAGCCGCTGCGGATCGAACGGCGGAACGGGCCCGCTGGCCGCACCGAACAGCGCCAGCGTGCCCCGCACCGCGAGGCTGGCCAGGCTGGCGTCGAAGGTGGTGGCGCCCACGCCGTCGTACACGGCCTCGACGCCCGCGCCGTCGGTGAGCCCGCGAATCTGCCCGCCGAATTCCTCCGCGTCGTCGGGGTAGGACAGCACCTCGTCGGCGCCGGCCTGGCGAGACAACCGGGCCTTCTCCGGGGTGGAGACCGTGGTGATGACCCGCGCGCCCAGCAGACGAGCCCACTGCGTCAGGATCAGCCCGACCCCGCCCGCTCCGGCGTGCACCAGCACCGTGTCGCCCGCCTGCACCGGATACACCGACTTCACCAGGTAGTGCGCGGTCAACCCCTTCAGGAGCACCGACGCGGCCACGTCGGCACTCACGCCGTCGGGCACGTGCGCCGTCAAAAAGGCTGGGGCAGTGGCGTATTCGGCGTATCCGCCGGACGCCGACGCGCTGACCACCCGGTCGCCGACGCGGAAGCCGTCGACATCGTCACCGGTCGCCGCGACCGTGCCGCACAGCTCGGAACCGAGGATGAACGGCAGCTCTCGCGGGTATTGCCCGGAGCGGAAATAGGTGTCGATGTAGTTGACCCCGATCGCCTCGGCCTGGATCAGGACCTCGGCGGGCCCCGGCGTGGGCTGCGGGGCATCGACGTAGCGCAGCACCTCGGGGCCGCCGGTTTCGCTGACTTCGATCGCGTGCATGCGCCTATCATGCCCGGGCATGAAGCTCGCTCGCCCGGACGTCTTCCATCCCCGCATCGTTCTGGCGGGGCCGGACGACGATCCGGGCGTGGTCGCGGCCCTGCGGCGGCGCGGTCTGCACGCGCGCTGGCTGCCCTGGGACGACCCGGCGACGCTGCGCGCTGATCTGGTGATCCTGCGCACCAAACCCGACGAACCCGCCCGGCGCGACGAATTCCTCGCCTGGATCCGGCGGGTGCGCCACCTGCTCAACCCACCCGACGCGGTCGCTTGGAACCTCGATGAGCGGTATCTGCGCGACCTGGCGGACGCCGGGGTGCCGACGCTACCGGGCGGCACGGCGCAATCGGCGTTGATCTATTTGGCGGGCAAGCGATCACACGCGTGTCCGGACGAGCCGGAGTTCGAATCGTGGGACCTTGGTTACGCCGCGCTCGCGTCGGCCGCCGCGCAAGCCGGCATCGCCGCGCACGAGTTGCTGTACGCGCGCGCGGACGTGCAGGGGGACCGACTGGTGGGGCTCGACCTCGTCGCGCCGTCGCTGGGCTGGGCGCACCTCGACCCCGCCACCCGCGAGCTTGCCCAGCGCGAGTTCGCACTGGCCGTCGAGTCAGCCTGCGAGCGGCTCGGGCTCGGCCCTCTCTCGCATCGACGCCCATAGCGCGGCGGTCGCCGCGGTGCAGGCCGCGGCCCCGGCCACGTGCAACGCGACCAGCGCGGCGGGTACCCCGGTGAAGTATTGGGCGGTGCCGACGGCGGCCTGCGCGCACACCAGGGCGAGCAGCACGACCAGCCGCCGAAGGATGGGCCGCCCGGCGTGCACGGCCAGCAGGCCGAAGCCCAGCCCGACGATCAGCGCGAGGTAGGCGACCAGCAGCGAGGAGTGCGCGTGCACCAGGGTGTCCACCGCGACCTTGAGCCGTGGCACCGTCCGGGTGGGGCTGCGGTCACCGGCGTGCGGGCCGGCTGCCGTCACCAGCGTGCCGGTGACCAGCACCACGGCCAGGTCCAGCCCGATCAGCGCCGTCAGGGCGCGCAGCGGCCGGGGCACGCGCCGGTGCAGCACCCCGTCGTCAGGCTCGCCGATCTTGACGTACAGCAACACCGACAGCCACACCATCGTCATCGAGGTGAGCAAGTGAATGGCCACCGTCCACCACAGCAGCCCGGTGCGCACGGTGATGCCGCCGATGACGGCCTGCACCACCGTCGACACCGGCATCAGCCACGCGTACACCAGGACCTCGGTGCGGCGGCGGGCGCGGGTCACGGCCAGCACGGCCAGGGCCGCGGCGACCACCACCGCGAAGGTGATCATGCGATTGCCGAACTCGACCGCCTGGTGGATGCGCGGTACCTCGGCGTGGGCGACGGGCGTGAAGCTGCCCGGAAAGCACTGCGGCCAGGTGGGACACCCCAGCCCCGAGGCGGTGACTCGGACGATCGCCCCGGTGACGGCGATGCCGCCCTGCGTGAGGATGACGGCCGCGGCGATGAGGCGCTGTACGCGCACGCTGGGGTCGGGGAGGAGGTCCACCAACCGCCTCAGCGTTCGTCCCACGGGCATGGCCCGATGGTAGGCCACAGAAAACTACACGCTGTAGTACGCCCTCGCGGCGCGAGACTGAAACCACGCACACCCGCCACGGCGTGTCGTGTGCGTGGTTTACGTGTCGCGGACGGGTTGGGCCAGCGCGTCAGGTGAAGCGGAACCAGCGCCGCGCGGCCAGCGCGGCGAGCGTGCCCCACGCAGCCAGGACGACGATGCCGAACCAGTCCACCGACAGGGCCATCGCCTGCGACAGGGCCTCGGTCAGCGCCCCGGACGGGGTGAGCCGGGCCGCCCACTTGACCCCGGTCGGGATCATCCCGCTCTCCACGGTCAGCGCGCCCAGACCGGCGAACACGAACCACAGCAGATTGGCCACCGCGAGGACGATCTCGGCGCGCAGCGTCCCGCCGAGCAACAGCCCCAGGGCCGCGAAACCCGCGGTGCCCAGCGCGATGACCGCCGCGCCCAGCGCCAACGCGGCCAGGGCGGGCCGCCAGCCCAGCGCAAAACCGATGGCGCCCAACAGGATTGCCTGCAAAAACACCACCGTCACCACGGCCAGGGATTTGCCGGCGATGATGCCCCAGACCGGCAGCGGGGTCGCGCCCAACCGCTTGAGCGCGCCGTAGCGGCGGTCGAAGGCGACCGCGATGGCCTGGCCGGTGAAGGCGGTCGAGATCACCGCGAGGGCCATGATGGCCGGGACGAAGGTGGCGGCGCGGTTGTGCCCGAAGGAGCCGAACGGCAGCAGGGTTAGCCCGACGAGCAGCGTGATCGGGATGAACATGGTCAGCAGCAGCTGCTCGCCGTTGCGCAGCAGCAGCTTGAGCTCCAGGCCGAACTGCGCGGCCAGCATCCGCGGCACGGCGCTGGGCCTCGGGTCGGGGGTGAAGGTTCCGGCGGGGAAGACGTTCGATTCGGTCACTGCCGCAACTTCCTGCCGGTGAGGTCGAGGAACACGTCCTCGAGGCTGCGCTGCTCGACGCGCATGTCGGTGGCCAGCACGTCGATCCGCGCGCACCACGCGGTGACGGTGGCCAGCACCTGCGGGTCGACGGGTCCCTCGACCAGGTACTCGCCCGGCGTCACCTCGCTGGCCCGGTATTCCTCGGGCAGCGCGGCGGTCAGCAGCGACAGGTCGAGGCGCGGTGGCGCGGTGAACCGCAGCTCGTCCTTGGCGCCGGTGCGCATCAGCTCGGCCGGCGTGCCCGCGGCTACCGTCGCGCCGTGGTCGATGATGACCAGCCGATCGGCGAGCTCCTCGGCCTCCTTGAGTTGGTGGGTGGTCAGCAGCACGGTCACGCCGTCGCGCCGCAGCGCGTCGATCAGCTCCCAGACCAGCAGCCGGGCGTGGGCGTCCATGCCGGCGGTGGGTTCGTCGAGGAAGACCAGTTCGGGGCGGCCGACCAGCGCGCAGGCCAGCGCGAGCCGCTGCTGCTGCCCTCCGGAGAGCCGTCGGTAGGTGGTGCGGGCGGCGTCGGTGAGGCCCAGGGTGTCCAGCAGCCAGGCCGGGTCCAGCGGGTCGGCGGCGTAGGACGCGACCAAGTTGAGCATCTCGCCCGCGCGGGCGCTGGGGTAGCCGCCGCCGCCCTGCAGCATCACCCCGATGCGCGTGCGCAGGCGCGAGTTGTCGGCGATGGGGTCCAGCCCGAGCACCTCGATGGTGCCGGCGTCGGGGCGCACGAAGCCCTCGCACATCTCGACCGTCGTGGTCTTGCCGGCGCCGTTGGGCCCCAGCAGGGCCAGCACTTCGGCGGCGTGCACCTCGAGGTCGAGATCGGCGACGGCCGTGGTGGATCCGTAGTGCTTGCTCACCCCGCGCAGCCGCACGACTGTTTCAGGAAGGTCCGAGCTCACGTGGAATCAGCGTAGGCGTCAGGTATCGCCTCGGGATTGGGGGTCTGCGTGGGATCGGGCGCCGGCGCGGCCCCGGCGGCCGGCTGCGGGGTCTCGCCGCCCTCGGTGGGGAGTCGCCGCCACGGCAGGCGGGTGTACGTCAGCGCGATGAGCACCACCACGATGAGGGTGCTGGCCAGGGTGGCGTCGACGATCTGGAACAGCGCAAAGCGGTCCCCGTTGGCGGTCGGGCCGAAGATGCCGACGACGAGGGTGATGACGATGACCGCGACCCGGAATCCGGTGCGGGTTGCCCAGGCGGCCAACGGGATGATCGCCCACAGCAGGTACCAGGGCTGTACGACGGGGAACAGCAGCACGGTGACGCCCAGCGCCACGCCCAGGCCGCCGATCGGGTGCAACCGGCCGCGGAAGACGGCCACCAGCAGCCAGCCCACCATTACGGTGATGATCAGCACGCCGATGGCGCGGGTGAGCCCCAGCACCGCGGTGGTGTGGTCGCCGAGTCCCAGCAGGATGCCGACCTGCCCGGTGCCCAGGGCCAGCAGGGTGGGTGGCGACATCCAGCTGCGGACGACGTTGGCGGTGCCCAGCGTGTAGATCCAGCCGAAGCCGAGGCCGCTGGCCCAGCCCACGACCGCCATCACCGCCAGCGACAGCGCGCTCATCGCACCGCCCGCCAGCAGCAGCGCGCGCAGGTTGCCCCCGCAGCGGTAGGCCAGCGCCATCGTGACGAACCCGAGCGCCAGCAGTGACGGCAGCTTCACCTGCGACGACAGCGCGATCAGGACGGCGCCGGCCAGCAGCATGCCCAACGGCTCCCAGTCGGGGCCGGGCCGCCAGGAGGCCGGGAACAGCCGCGGGGAGTCGATCCCCCGCAGCGCGAACTCGGCGCCGGCCAGCATCAGCCCCAGCATCAGCGCCTCGTTGTGGACGCCGGCCACCAGATGCATGATCAGCAGCGGATTGGCCGCGCCCAGCCACAGCGCGCTGACCTCGGCGACGCCGCAGCGGCGGGCCAGCCGGGGCGTCGCCCAGACGATCAACCCGACGCCGATCAGCTCGACCAGCCGATGGCACAGCACGGCCGCGACGATGTTCTCGCCGGTGATCGCCGAGATGCCGCGCCCGATCCACAGAAACAGCGGGCCGTAGGGCGCCGGCGTCTCGCGCCACAGGGTTGGCACCGACAGCGTGAAGACGTGCGACAGGCCCAGGCCCGACGCCGGACCCACCCGGTACGGGTCGAGCCCTTCCAGCGAGATCTGGCTCTGGGCCAGGTAGGAGTAGACGTCCTTGCTGTACATCGGGGGCGCGATGAGCAGCGGCAGGATCCACAGCATCAGGGTGCGGTCCAGGTCGCCGCGCGACATCCGCCTGCTGCCCAGCGCGAACCGGCCGAGCATCAGCCAGGCCAGCGTCATCATCACCGCCCCGGTCGTCGTCATCGTCAGGGACACGGTCTGGATGCGCGACGGCAGGTTGAGCAACCGCACGCCGAACGTGGGGTCCTGCACGACGGGACGCGCCCCGGCGCCCAGCGCGCCGATGGCCATCAGGACGGTCCCGGCGGCACCGAACCGCCGGGTGCGCTGCAGCGCGGTGAGCTCGGTATCGTTCAGCGGCGTGCCCACCGCTTGCTCGTCGCCATGCAGGCTGGCGATCGACGAGCTCAGCACGTGGTGGCGGGCTGCCATCAGAGCAGCGTAACCGCCGGGCTGGCCGGGCTCGCCTTGCCGCCGCGCGTTGTGTTGGCTGTGACCAGCGCAACGCCCGCTCAGGGGACCCTTGGTAGACCGATCCCCGGAATTGCGTCACACTGGTGTTGTGAAAATCCGAACCGGCTTCGACGACGCTACCGTGGGTGCGGCGGGCGCGTCGGTGCCGGATGGACACACCCGCCGGGCCATCGTGCGCCTGCTGGTGGAGTCCGGATCGATCACGGCCGGCGAGATCGGGGATCGGCTGGGGCTGGCGGCCGCGGGCGTGCGGCGCCACCTCGACGCCCTGATCGAGGCGGGCGACGCCGAGTCGGTGCCCGCCGCCTCCTGGCAGCAGGTGGGTCGCGGGCGACCCGCCAAGCGGTTCCGGCTCACCGCAGCGGGCCGCGCCAAGCTCGACCACGCCTACGACGACCTCGCGGCGGCGGCCATGCGGCAGCTGCGCGAGATCGGCGGCGAGGACGCCGTCCGGACGTTCGCCCGGCAACGCATCGACTCGATCCTGGCCGGCGTACCGTCGGCCGAGGGCGACGACGACGCCGAGGTCGAGGCGGCCGCCGAGCGGGTGGCCGGCGCGCTGACCAAGGCGGGTTACGTCGCCACCACGACGCGGGTCGGCGGGCCGATCCACGGCGTGCAGATCTGCCAGCACCACTGCCCGGTGTCGCACGTCGCCGAGGAATTCCCCGAGCTGTGTGAAGCCGAGCAGCAGGCCATGGCCGAGGTGCTCGGGACCCACGTGCAGCGGTTGGCGACCATCGTCAACGGAAACTGCGCCTGCACCACCCACGTGCCACTTACCCCGGCGCCCAGCCCGCGTCGCGCCGGCGACGATGCAGAGCGAAGCGATGAGGAGCAGCGGCGCAACATGACCGACACCACGAGCATCGAAGGAGCGTCGTTATGACCCTCACGCCAGAGGCCCAAAAGGCTGCCGAGCCGTTGACCCAGGAGCAGACGATCGCGTCGCTGGGCCGCTACGGCTACGGCTGGGCCGACTCCGACATCGCGGGGGCCAGCGCGCAGCGCGGGCTGTCCGAGGCGGTGGTCCGCGACATCTCGGCGAAGAAGAACGAGCCCGAGTGGATGCTGCAGACCCGGCTGAAGGCGCTGCGCATCTTCGACCGCAAGCCGATGCCCAACTGGGGCTCAGACCTCTCCGGCATCGACTTCGACAACATCAAGTACTTCGTGCGGTCCACCGAGAAGCAGGCCGCCAGTTGGGATGACCTGCCCGAGGACATCCGCAACACCTACGACCGGCTCGGCATCCCGGAGGCCGAAAAGCAACGCTTGGTCGCCGGTGTGGCCGCCCAGTACGAGTCCGAGGTGGTGTACCACCAGATCCGCGAGGACCTCGAGTCGCAGGGCGTCATCTTCCTCGACACCGACACCGGCCTGCGCGAGCACCCGGAGCTCTTCCAGCAGTACTTCGGCACCGTGATCCCGGCCGGGGACAACAAGTTCTCCGCGTTGAACACCGCTGTGTGGTCGGGTGGTTCGTTCATCTACGTGCCGCCCGGCGTGCACGTCGACATCCCGCTGCAGGCCTACTTCCGGATCAACACCGAGAACATGGGCCAGTTCGAGCGGACCCTGATCATCGTCGACGAAAACGCCTACGTGCATTACGTCGAGGGCTGCACCGCGCCCATCTACACGTCGGATTCGCTGCACTCGGCGGTGGTGGAGATCATCGTGAAGCCCGGTGGCCGTTGCCGTTACACCACGATTCAGAACTGGTCGAACAACGTCTACAACCTGGTCACCAAGCGCGCCCGCGCGGAGGCCGGCGCCACCATGGAGTGGGTCGACGGCAACATCGGGTCGAAGGTGACCATGAAGTACCCGGCCGTCTGGATGACCGGAGAGCACGCCAAGGGCGAGGTCCTCTCGGTCGCCTTCGCCGGCGAGGGTCAGCACCAGGACGCCGGCGCCAAGATGCTGCACCTGGCGCCCAATACGTCGAGCAACATCGTCTCGAAGTCGGTGGCCCGCGGCGGTGGCCGCACCTCCTACCGCGGACTGGTGCAGGTGAACAAGGGCGCCCACGGGTCCCGCTCCAGCGTGAAATGCGATGCGCTGCTGGTCGATACGATCAGCCGCAGCGACACCTACCCCTACGTCGACATCCGCGAGGACGACGTCACGATGGGCCACGAGGCCACGGTGTCCAAGGTCAGCGAGAACCAGCTGTTCTACCTGATGAGCCGCGGGCTGACCGAGGACGAGGCGATGGCGATGGTGGTGCGCGGCTTCGTCGAGCCGATCGCCAAGGAACTGCCCATGGAGTACGCCCTGGAGCTCAACCGGCTCATCGAGCTGCAGATGGAGGGCTCGGTCGGATGACCGCCACCGCTGCTGCCGCCCTGAACAAGGGCGAATTGTTCGCGTCCTTCGACGTTGACGCCTTCGAGGTGCCCAGCGGCCGCGACGAAATCTGGCGCTTCACGCCGCTGCGGCGGCTGCGCGGCCTGCACGACGGGTCGGCGCAGGCCACCGGCAGGGCGCAGATCGACGTGGCCGAGCGGCCTGGCGTGCGGGTCGAGACCGTCCGCCGCGGTGACGAGCGGCTCGGACGCGGCGGTGTGCCCACCGACCGCGTTGCGGCGCAAGCGTTTTCGTCGTTCAACTCCGCGACGGTGGTGAGCGTCGGGCGGGACACGCAGATCGCCGAGCCGGTCAACATCACCGTGACGGGCCCCGGCGCGGGCGCGGTGGCCTACGGGCACCTGCAGATCAGCGTCGCCGAGCTGGGTGAGGCGGTCGTGGTGATCGACCTGCGGGGCAGCGGAACCTACGCCGACAACGTCGAATTCATCGTCGGCGACGCCGCCCGGCTCACCGTGGTGTGGATCGCGGACTGGGCCGACGACATGGTTCACCTGTCCGCGCACCACGCCAAGCTCGGCAAGGACGCCGTGCTGCGGCACGTGGCCGTCACGCTGGGCGGCGAGGTGGTGCGGATGTCGGCCAACGTGCGCTACGCCGCCCCGGGTGGGGATGCCGAGTTGCTCGGGTTGTACTTCGCCGACGACGGGCAGCACCTGGAATCGCGGCTGCTGGTCGACCACGCGCAGCCGAACTGCAAGTCCAACGTGCTCTACAAGGGTGCGCTGCAAGGGGATCCGGCATCGCAGCGGCCCGACGCGCACGCCGTCTGGGTGGGTGACGTGCTGATCCGCGCCGAGGCCACCGACACCGACACCTTCGAGGTGAACCGCAACCTGGTGCTCACCGACGGGGCGCGCGCCGACTCGGTGCCCAACCTGGAGATCGAGACCGGCGAGATCGTCGGCGCCGGGCACGCCAGTGCCACCGGGCGTTTCGACGACGAGCAACTGTTTTACCTGCGCGCCCGCGGCATTCCCGAGGACCAGGCGCGCCGGCTGGTGGTGCGCGGATTCTTCGGCGAGATCATCTCGAAGATCGCCGTGCCGGAGATCCGGGAACGCCTCACCGCCGCCATCGAACACGAACTGGAAATCACGGAGAAGACAACAGCGTAATGACGACTTTGGAAATTAAAGACCTGCACGTCAGCGTCGAGGACCCCAACGCCCCCGAGGGCAGCCGCGAGATCGGAATCCTCAACGGCGTCAACCTGACCGTCAATTCCGGTGAGACGCATGCGGTGATGGGCCCCAACGGATCCGGCAAGTCCACGCTGTCCTACGCCATCGCCGGGCACCCGAAGTACCGGGTGACCTCAGGCTCGATCACGCTGGACGGCCAGGACGTGCTGGACATGAGCGTCGACGAACGCGCCCGCGCCGGGTTGTTCCTCGCCATGCAGTACCCCGTCGAGGTGCCGGGCGTGTCGATGTCGAACTTCCTGCGCAGCGCCGCGACCGCGGTCCGCGGCGAGCCGCCGAAACTGCGGCACTGGGTCAAGGAGGTCAAGGCGGCGATGGCCGACCTGGACATCGACCCCGCGTTCGCGGAACGCAGTGTCAACGAAGGATTTTCCGGCGGGGAGAAGAAGCGCCACGAAATCCTGCAGCTGGGCCTGCTCAAGCCGAAGATCGCCATCCTCGACGAGACCGACTCCGGCCTGGACGTGGACGCGCTGCGGGTGGTCAGCGAGGGCGTCAACCGCTACGCCGAGGCCGAGCACGCCGGCATCCTGCTGATCACCCACTACACCCGGATCCTGCGCTACATCCACCCGCAGTTCGTGCATGTGTTCGTCGGGGGCCGGATCGTCGAATCCGGCGGTCCGGAACTGGCCGACGAGCTCGAGGAGAACGGCTACGTGCGCTTCACCGCCCAGACCGATGGCGGCGACCCGCAGCGCCCGGCTTCGCCGAGCTTGCGATCGCCGCGGGCGGCCGCGGGAGCGTAAGCATGACCGCACTGGACGTCGACGCCATCCGCGCTGACTTTCCCATCCTGAAGCGCGTGATGCGCGGCGGAAAGCAGTTGGCGTACCTGGATTCCGGCGCGACGTCGCAACGCCCGCTGCAGGTGCTCGACGCCGAACGCGAGTTCCTGGTCACCTCCAACGGCGCGGTCCATCGCGGCGCGCACCAGCTGATGGAGGAGGCGACCGACGCCTACGAGCAGGGCCGCGCCGACGTCGCGGCGTTCGTCGGCGCCGACGCCGACGAGCTGGTCTTCACCCGAAACGCCACGGAGGCGCTGAACCTGGCGTCGTATGTGCTGGGCGACAACAGGTTTGACCGGGCCGTCGGCGAGGGCGACGTCATCGTCACCACGGAGCTCGAGCACCACGCCAACATCGTCCCGTGGCAGGAGCTGGCCCGCCGCAGCGGCGCCACCCTGCGCTGGTATGGCGTGACCGACGACGGCCGCATCGACCTGGATTCGCTGGAGCTGGACGAGCGCGTGAAGGTCATTGCGTTCAGCCATCATTCGAACGTGACCGGCGCGGTGGCGCCGGTAGCCGAGCTGGTCCGCCGCGCCAAGGCCGTCGGCGCCTTGACGGTGCTGGACGCCTGCCAGTCGGTGCCGCACGAGCCGGTCGACCTGCATGCGCTCGACGTCGACTTCGCCGCGTTCTCCGGTCATAAGATGTTGGCCCCCAACGGGGTTGGCGCCCTCTACGGCCGCCGCCAGGTGCTCTCGGAGCTGCCGCCGTTCCTCACCGGTGGGTCGATGATCGAGACCGTGACCATGGAGGCGTCGACCTACGCCCCGGCTCCGCAACGGTTCGAGGCCGGCACGCCGATGACCTCCCAGGTCGTCGGGTTGGGCGCGGCCGCACGCTATCTGGGTGCCGTCGGCATGGACGCGGTCGAGGCGCACGAGCGCGAGCTGGTCGCCGCGACCCTGGAGGGCCTGTCGGGCATCGACGGCGTGCGGATCATCGGGCCGACCGCCATGGAAAACCGCGGCTCGCCCGTCTCGTTCGTCGTTGACGGGGTGCACGCCCACGACGTCGGGCAGGTGCTCGACGACGAGGGCGTCGCGGTCCGGGTGGGGCATCACTGCGCGATGCCGCTGCACCGCCGGTTCGGCGTGGCGGCCACCGCCCGGGCGTCGTTCGCCGTGTACAACACCACCGACGAGGTCGAACGCCTGGTGGCCGGCGTGCGCCGCGCGCTGGAATTCTTTGGGAGTGACTGACGGTGCGCCTGGAGCAGATGTATCAGGACGTGATCCTCGATCACTACAAGCATCCGCAGCACCGCGGGCTGCGCGAGCCGTTCGGCGCGCAGGTGTATCACGTCAACCCGGTGTGCGGGGACGAGGTGACGCTGCGGGTCGCGCTGTCGGACGACGGCCGGCGCGTGGCCGACGTCTCCTATGACGGGCAGGGCTGCTCGATCAGCCAGGCGGCGACCTCGGTGCTCACCCAGCAGGTGATCGGTCAGACGGTGCCCGAGGCGCTGGACACCATCGCCGCGTTCACCGAAATGGTGTCCTCGCGCGGCACCGTCGAAGGCGATGAGGACGTCCTTGGCGACGGCATCGCGTTCGCCGGGGTGGCCAAATACCCGGCCCGGGTGAAATGCGCACTGCTGGGCTGGATGGCGTTCAAAGACGCGTTGGCCCAAGCTTGTTCAGACAGGGGCGCGGACTTCGAGGAGGAACAGGATGAGCGAGACCGCCGCACCGGGTGACGAATTTATTGCCGACCTCGAGGAGGCGATGCGCGACGTCGTCGACCCGGAGTTGGGCATCAACGTCGTCGACCTCGGGCTGGTCTACGGCCTCAACGTGGAAGAGGGCGACGAGGGGACCGTTGCCCTGCTCGATATGACGCTGACCTCGGCGGCCTGCCCGCTGACCGATGTCATCGAGGACCAGTCGCGCAGCGCGCTGGTCAGCAGCGGCCTGGTCGACGACCTGCGGATCAACTGGGTGTGGAACCCGCCTTGGGGCCCGGACAAGATCACCGAGGACGGCCGCGAGCAACTGCGCGCCTTGGGCTTCACCGTCTAAAGCCACCTGCCCTTCCGCTAGCCAATGGCGGCAATCCGCCGCTAAAGGTGGAAGGGCAAATGCGGCAGGTGCAGGTGGTGGTGCGGCCGCCCCATCGGCGGGCACTGTTCCAGGCTGATGGTCGTCGCCTGCAGCGCGCCTCCGTCGTTCGTGCCCTGAGCCCCCATGCACGTGCCGTTGGTGATCGCCTGGGTGTTGCTGATCGTCTGCTTCTTGTAGGACGTCGCGTCGTTGACGGTCACCGTGGTGGGGCCACCGGGACCAATCCCATTGACCGCGATCGTGTTTCCCGATACCGACGCGACCGTGCCGTAGAAACCGCCGGGTGGCGGGCACTTGCCGTCGATGGGCGCGGTGATCATGATGGTCTGCGCCGTGACGCCGGCGGGCTCGACATCCAAGTCAAACGCGGATTCGCCGACAACGAACTGAACCGGTTCCGCTACGACGACTTGT
>NZ_LZIZ01000048.1:0-4707 GCF_001666915.1 Mycobacterium sp. E3339
TCGCCGAGTTCGATGCGGTAGCCGCGGATCTTGACCTGTTCGTCGGCGCGGCCCATGTACTGCAACTGGCCATCGGCACCCCAGCGCACCAAATCCCCGGTCCGATACATCCGCGCGCCCGACCCGCCGAACGGGCACGCCACAAACCGCGTAGCGGACAGGCCGGACCGGCCCACATATCCGTGCGCCAGGCCTCGGCCGGCCACGTACAACTCGCCGACCACGCCCTCGGGCACGGGCCGCAGCCACCCGTCCAGCACGAAGAAGCCCAGGTGGGCCAGCGGGACGCCGATCGGGCTGGCATTGCTGTCGACATCCCCATCGACGATCTCGCGGAACGAGGCGTGCACCGTGGTCTCGGTGATCCCATACATATTGATCAACCGCGGCAACCCCGGATGATGGTGCAGCCACTTGCCCAACCGGTGCGGCTCGAGGGCCTCCCCGCCGAACACCACCGTCTGCAACTTCAGCTGCTGGCCCAGCTCCGGCGCCAACGAATCGGCGGTCTGCAACGCATAAAACGCCGACGGCGTCTGACTCAGCACGCTGACCTGTTCCCGGACCAGCATCGCGTGCAGCTCTTCGGGCGAGCGGACCACCGCATCGGGAACGATCACCAGCCGGCCGCCGTACAACAGCGACCCGAAGATCTCCCACACCGAGAAGTCGAAGGCCAGCGAGTGGCACTGCGTCCACACCTGCCCCAGCGCCAGCTGCGCGTCCAAGGATTCCAGCAGCTGAGTCACGTTGCGGTGCGGCACCGCCACGCCCTTGGGGGTGCCGGTGGTCCCGGACGTATAGATGATGTAGGCGATGTTGTCCGGGGAAGGCGCGGGCAGCCCGTCGGTGGACTGGGAGGCGACGGCGGGATCGTCGAACTCGATGACGTCCAGGTTTTGTCCGTCGAGCCGTGACCGCACCTCCGCGGTGGTGACGGCGGCGATCGGCGCCGCGTCGCCGAGCACGAAGTCGATGCGCGCCGCCGGCACCGTCGGGTCGACGGGCAGGTAGGCCGCCCCGGTCTTGAGCACCGCCAGGATGGCCACGACGGCCTCGGCAGTCCTGGGGAACAGCACCGCGACGCGCTCCCCTGGGCCGGCACCCCGGCTCACCAAGAGGTGGGCCAAGCGGTTCGCCGCTTCCTCGACCTCGCCGTACGTCCAGGACCGGTCACCGTCGGTGATGGCCATCGCCTCGGGCGCGCGGGCCGCTTGCGCGGCGAACAGCTCCGGGATGGACGCCAACTTGGGTGCCGGCTCGGCCAGCACCGGCCGGTTGCCCCAGTCGTCCAGCCGGGTGTGCTCGTTGGCGTCGAGCAGGTCGATCGCGGACAGCCGCCGGGAGGGATCGGCGGTCATGGCCACCATGACCTGCTGCAGTCGGTCGATCAGCGTCTCGATCGCGGCGGGGTTGAACACCTCGGTGTCGAACTCGACGCGCAGGCTAAATTCGTGACCCGGGGAGGCCACCACGGACAGCGGGTAGTGGTTGTACTCCCGGCTGCTGAAGTCGGTGACGGCCAGCTCGTGGACGCCCAGCAGCGCGCCCGCGTCGATCGGATAGTTCTCGTAGAGGAAGAGGGTGTCGAACAACTGGTCGTGTCCGGTGACCCGGTGGATTTCGGGCAGCGCCAGGTGCTCGTAGTCGACGGTGTCGTTGTGCAGGCGCTGCAGCTGGTCGAGCAGGTCGGCGACGGTGGTCGTCGCGGTGATGGTGGCCCGCACGGGAACGGTGTTGATCAGCAGGCCCACCATCGCGTCCGCGCCGGGCAGTTCGGTGGGACGCCCCGAGACCGCGGTGCCGAAGGCCACGTCATGCTGGCCGGTCAGCCAGGTCAGCAGTTGGGTCCACGCTCCCTGCAGCACGGTGCTGATGGTGGTGCGGCACGAGCGCGCCAGCTCGCCCAGCGCGCGGGTGGTGTCGGCGGGCACGTGGAAGGCGGCGACGCCGCGGCGCCCGATCTGTCCGAGCGGGCCGACCAGGGTGGGGGTCTCGAACCCGGCCAGCGCCTGGGCCCAGGCCGCCTGCGCGGCGGCGCGGTCCTGACTGGTCAGCCAGGTGACGAAACTTCGGTACGACGGGGCTGCGGGCAACCGCTCGCCGTAGTAGCTGGCGAAGACTTCCTGCAGCAGCACGGGCAGCGACCAGCCGTCCACCACGATGTGGTGAATGGTGAGCACGACCCGGTGCCGGTCGGGCGCCGTGCGGATCAGCGCGCCCCGGAACGACGGCTGGCCGGCCAGGTCGCACACCGCGGCGCGTTCCTCGGCGCACAGCCGCTCGACCTGCTCGTCGACGTTGCCGCCGTCCAATTCGACGTAGCGCCAAGCCATTTCGGGCTCGGCGGGGATGACCTGCACGGGCTCGCCGAAGTCTTCGGAGAAGCGGGCGACCAGGTTGGGGTGGCGCTTGACGGCGGTGTGCACCGCGGCGCGCAGGCGCTGCGGGTCCAGGGCGCCGCTGACGGTGATCCCGAGCTGCACCGCGTACAGGTCGTCGAGGTCCTGCGCGAAAGCGGTGTGGAACAGCAGGCCCTGCTGGACCGGGGTCAGCGGCAGCACGTCGGCGACGCCGCCTTGCCGGCACAGGTCGTCGATCTGCTGCTGGCTCAGATGCGCGGGGGCGATGTCGGACGGGGTCAGCCCGCCGCCACCGGCCTTGACGTGCGCGCAGATTCCGGACAGCGCCTCAAACCACAACTGGCTCAAGCGATTAACGCGCTCGTGGTCGAGCGCCGACGGGGCCCAGGTCCAGTTGGCCTGCAGGTGCGGGCCGGCCTCGGTGTCCATGGTGCCGGCGTTGAGTTCGACGGTGTGCGCCAACGGCATGGGCACCGCGGTGGCGACCGCGGCAACGGCCAGGCTGTCGTGGCTGACGCGCCACAGGTCCTCGGAGAGGTCGGCGCCCGCGCCGAGCCGGCCGAGGTAATTGAACCCGATCACCGGGTCGGCCCCGTCCAGGTCCACCTCTGCGTTGAGGTAGCGCAGCAGGCCGTAGGTCAGGCCGTCGGGCAGGGCGCGCAGCTGTTCCTTGGCGTCCTTGATCACCGCGCCCAGCGCGGCCTCGCCGGCCACCACCTGCGACCAGTTCAGCCGGCCACCCTTCAATGCCACCGGGTACTTGGTGGTGAACCAGCCCACCGTGCGCGACAGGTCGACCCGCGCAGCCAGCTCCTCCTGACGCCCGTGACCCTCCACGTCGATGCCGATCGGCGTCGCGCCGGTCCCCAGGAATTCGGCGAACGCCAACCCGAAAGCGATCAACAGGATGTCGCCCACGCCGGCGTGGAACGCGGCCGGCACCTCACCGAGCAGCAGCCGGGTCGTCTCCACGTCCAGCGAGACGGACAGCTGACCGGCGTTGACGTACGTGTCGACGTCGGGTTGCACCGCCGGCAACGCGGCCGGGGTGGTCGCCACCTGCCGCCATTCGTCGGCCCGGGCCACCACGTCGTCACGTTGCGCGTACTCCTGAAGCAGCGACGACCACCGGGCGAACGACGTCCCGGGCGCCGGCAAGGCGATGGGCTGCCCGTTGTGGTGCTGGGCCCACGCGATGTTGAAGTCTTCCAACAGGATTCGCCACGACACCCCGTCGACGGCCAGGTGGTGGATGATCAGTGCCAGCTGGCCCGCGGACTCCGCCCATGCCGCACTGACCATGACACCGGCGGCCGGGTTCAACCGCGACCGTGCCTCCGCGAGCGCCTCGTCGGACAACGCGTCGACGACGTGCACGCAACCGCGCGCGTCCACGGAGCCGACCTCGGGCACCTGCAGCGACCAGCCGCCGGCGCCGTCATCGTCGGCGCGCAGCCGCAGGGCGGCATGCCGGTCCAGCAGCGCCTGCAGCACCACCACCACGTCGGCCTCGGTCGCCCCGGCCGGGGCAGACACCACCATGGTCTGGTTGAACTGCTCGATGGGGCCGTCGATGCTCTGAAGCCACCGCATGATCGGGGTCGCGACGACCGGCCCGACGCCGTCGTCGCCGGCGCCGGCGGCGCCGTCGGCGGCCACCTCGGCCACCCGGGCCAGCCGGGAAACCGTCTGCTCGACGAACACGTCACGAGGCCGGAACAGGATGCCGGCCGCGCGGGCCCGGGCCACCACCTGCATCGACAAAATGCTGTCGCCACCCAGGTCGAAGAACGACGCGTCCACCCCGACCCGCTCCAGACCCAGCACCTGGGCGTAGATGTCGGCCAGCAGCTCCTCGACGGCGTCGCCGGGAGCGCGGTATTCGGCGGTGGCGTATTCGGGGGCCGGCAGCGCTCGCCGGTCGAGCTTGCCGTTGCCGGTCAACGGCAGGGCGTCCAGCACCACCACCGCGGCCGGCACCATGTACGGCGGGAGGCGGTCGGCCAGCGCGGCCCGGATCGCGGCCGGATCGGCCGTCCCGGTGATGTACCCCACCAGCCGCTTGTCGCCGGGCCGGTCCTCGCGGGCGATCACGGCCGCCTGGTCCACCCCATCGAGGCCCTTGAGCACCGATTGGATCTCGCCGAGCTCGATGCGGTACCCACGGATCTTGACCTGCTCGTCGGAGCGGCCGAAGTACTGCAGCTGCCCGTCCTCGGTCGCGATGTTGCCGGCGGACGGATTGGAGTCCACCGCCCTGGTGGTGGCCGGGGAGGCCTGCCCGGCCGACGTGGTCAACCGGTGGGCGGCGCCCGGCCGGGTGATGCTCGACGCCTACGGCCCG
>NZ_LZIZ01000049.1:0-21935 GCF_001666915.1 Mycobacterium sp. E3339
TTCTCGGCCACGTCGATCGGCATCGGCGGGGTATGGCCGTTGGGCTTGGGCGGGATGGGCGGGATGGGCGGCATCGAAACCGGCGCATCGACGTCGAACTCCGTCTGCGCCGTGGCCTCATCCGCAATTTCCACTCCCTCGAGGGATTGGAAGAGCCGGTCGTAGTCGGCCGCCATCAAACCCTTTCGTCAAACTCGTTCATGCGAGGAAGCACGAGACGAGCCTAGGTCTCCCGTTAGGTCGACGTGGCCCAATCTCGTGCTTCGCCGCTCGCCATCGTCTTACGTGAACATGCCCGTGACGCCGGATTCGGTTTGAGCCATCGCCTGGCTGGCCTCGGTGATGCGCTGCGAGAGCGCCTGCAACGAGGCGTTGAGCTCAGCGGAGGTCTCGTCCCAGTTCCGCTGGACCTGCTGGTAGGCCTCCGAACCGCTGCCGCCCCACGCCTCGGCCAGCTTGGCGAGGGAACTTTTGCCCTCGTCGAGAAGACCCTGCGTGGTCTGGACGGCGCCCGCGATCGAGCTGGATCCCGCTTCGATCCCGGCGAAATTCCATGACTGTTCCGACATATTGTTGCTCCGTTTCTTTGTGTTGCTGAGGGGGTGATGGGGGTCAGAAGTTCATCTGCGACGACAGAGAACTGGCTTGTTCCTCGTCGGCCGAGGAGTACTGGATGCCGGCGCCGTGGATGTTCTGCGAAATCTCGCTGAGCGCCTTGATCTGGGCCTGGCCCGCTTCGTGGAAGCGCGTCAACGCCTGCTGCGCGGCGGTGCCGGCTTGACCGCGCCAGTGGCCGGCCAACTCGCCCCCGGTCGACTCCACGGTCTGGATGACTCGCTGGAGTTCACCGGAGATCCTGTCGAAGTTGCTAGCCTCCGCGCTGAGGGTAGCGGCATCGGTCTTCATCTCTGCCATGCTGGACTACTTTCTCTGTTTCCTGTCCTCGCCAAGTGATGGCAAGTCTTCCGGCCCGGGCGGCCGGGAAGTCTCTTTCTGTGGGCGCTCACCAGTCGTCCTCGTGCTCGAAGTCGACGTCGTCGGCCTCGTCCGGGCGCGTGGCGAGCATCGCGGGGGAGGCCAGACCCGGCCGGCCGGCCTGCGCCGACTGACCGGCGGCGGCGCTGCCCATCCCGACGGGGGCCGCGCCTCCCGCGGCCGACGAGCCGGCGCCCGCACCGGCGGGCGCCGTGACCTGCGCCGGCTTGTCGATCAACTGGCTCATCAACGAGGTGCGGGGCGCGGTTCCGCCCGCACCGGGCAGTGCTTCCGAGCGCATCAGGCCCATGCCGACGCTCGGGCCCGATCCACCCGCCAAGGGATGCGTGGAGAGCGGGCTCGCCCCGAGCAGGCCCAGCTGCCGGTCTTTGCCGGCCAGGTCGCCGAGCTTGTCACCGAGCTTGTCACCGAGCGGGTGGTCGCCCATGCCGCCGTTCTGGCCGGCCATCGAGCTGAGCTGCTGCAGCGGCTGCATCAGCTGCTGCATCGGGCCGCCCAGCTGCCCCTGTCCCGGGAACGGCATGGCGGGCTCCTCGACCGGCACCCCAACCTCGGGCGGCGTCTCGGGAACCTCGTCCTCGACCTCCGACAGTGCGCGCATGGCGGCGGGAATGGCCTCGGAGCCGACGGCCGAGAGCGTGCCCAGGGCCGCGGTGGTCACCGCCTCACCCACGGCCGGCTGCAGGATCGGCTTGATGGGCGGGAGCGGCTCGAAGGTGGTGTTCGCGATGGTCTCCATCTGGTAGACGTCCATCACGATCGCCGCCTGATTCCACATGCGGACGAAATAGTCGGTCTCGTTCAGTCCGATCGGCACCATGTTGATGCCAAGGAAATTCGTGGCGGTGAGAACCGCGTGGGTGATGTGGTTGGTCGCGATCTCCGGCAGCGAGGGCGTCATCGCCAGCGCCTTGGTGTACGCCGCGGCCTGGGCCGCGGCGCGCGTCGCCCGCTGCTGAGCCTGCTGGGCGGCCGTCTGCAGCCAGGCGACCATCGGCATGGTCGCCGCGATGGCGCGTTCGCTGCTCATCCCGGTCCACGACGCCTTGAGGGAAACCAATGCGGTGGACAACTCCAGCGCCTGCGTCTCCAGGGCGCCCGCCAGCGCTTCCCAGCCGGCGGCGGCCTGCAGCATCGGCACCGGACCCGCTCCGGCCATCAGCCGTGCGGTGTTCAGCTCCGGTGGCATCGCGTGCCACAACATGGTTATCCAGTCCCCTTGTCTGCGTTCGCTTTTGGGCTATCTCACGAAGCCGGCCGGTACGGCGAAGCGTCCCGAGGCGCTTCGCGCGAGGGGCAAATCAGTACCGGACGCCAAGCCCGCCAAATGCCGGACGCTATTGGCGGTCAAAGCCCGGCCAATATCGACAAGTGTTGGGCCAAGTGTCATTTCTGGCATTTGCGAACCTCTTCTGTACTTCCGCGCGCAATAAACTATTCAATTAGGGCAAAACAACGCTTTCGACGACGCAGTCTCGACTCGTTTAGCGGGCGGCGGTCCAGTGCTTCTTACTGGGCGCTGGGATAATCGTAACCGCCTCCTGGAGGTGCTGAGTGCACTTCTTCTGGGGGATCTAGGTAGGCGGCTTGGATGACCTCCTTTCCTTCCGGGGTAACGAAAAATGCCTGGCCAGGGGGCCTGCGCTTGACCTGAATGTCCCTCGACGGGAAATCCTGCTTGTCGCCCGACAGGAACAGGGTGGGCGATCCCGCGCCGTACGCGGCCCCGACGAACTTGTCCATAGTCGCCTTGTAAGCGGAGCTCATTTGGCAGGTGACAATGATGTGCAACCCGATGTCCGAAGAGGCCGGCAATAACGGTGCCAGCGGCGCCATTGGCGGTATCCCTCCGGAGGCCGCGACAATCATGTGCCAGTCGTCGACAAGGAGAACCACATCGAATCCGCTCCACCACGACCGGGCGCGCAATTGTGCGGTGGTGAGGTCGGCCGGCGGCAACCGCTTCTGCAGGTTGAAGGCCAAGGCTTTGATGGCCTCGTCGAGCGTCGTGCTGTTGCGGTTGATCGCACCGGCGTCGAGCAGATGGCTCTGCGGCACCGCATCCAACAGCCCCGAGCGGTAATCGGCGAGCATGAACCGCACCTGTTGTGGACTGTTACGCGCACAGATGGCGCGCGCGATGGCGTGGGCGGTACGGGTCTTGCCCGCTTTGGCGGCGCCGAATATCAACAAATGCGGCGTGCTGTCCATGTGCGCGTGAGCCACCGACAGATCCGCCTCGCGCAGCCCGATCGGAATCGTCCAGCGCGTGCGGTAGTCGGAGTCCGGGCCCGGGGGGTTCGGGTCGAGCTCGTAGAGGTAAATCCGCTCCGGCAGCACCCGGACCCTCGGAGCCTGCTCCGTGTGTTGGGCCGCAACCTCATTCACCGCGGTGGTCATCGCCTCCACGAGGTTGTCGGCGCTGTGCACGCCGTCGAACCGGGGCACACCGATCATCAAGTGGTGCTTTTCCGACGACATCGCGCGGCCCGGCCGATTCGCCGGAATCTCCCGGGTGGCCCGGTCGATCTGGGTGTCGTTGACGTCGCCGAGCCGGAATTCGATCTTGGTGCCGAGGTAGTCACGGACTCGTGACTTCAGTTCCGTCCAGCGCGGCGTGGTGATCACCACGTGGACTCCGAACGACAGGCCCTGCGCGGCGAGGTCCTGGACTTGGGACTCGAGATCGGGGAATTCACTGACGAACGCCGGCCACCCGTCGATGACCAGGAAAACGTCACCGAACGGGTCGGCCGCGACGGGTTGGTTCGGGTCCTCGCGCAGTTGCCGATAGGCGGCGATCGAACCGACACGGTGCTCTTTGAAGGTCGCTTCCCGTTGCCGCAGAACGGCTTGCACCTCCGCGACCACACGCATGACGCGGTCGGGCTCCGATCGGGTCGCCACCCCGCCGACGTGCGGCAGGTTTTCCAGATAGATGAGGCCACCGCCGCCGAGGTCGATGCAATAGAACTGGACCTGCCTCGGTGAGTGGGTGGCGGCGGCCGACAGCATCATCGTTTGCAGCAGCGTCGACTTGCCGGTCTGCGGTGCGCCACCGATGCCGATGTTGCCGCCCGCGCCGGACACGTCCACCCCCCAGGTCGCCTGCCGGTGCATGCGCGGTTCGTCCATGATCCCGAGCGCGAATCGCAGGGGCTGGCGATCGTCCTGGGCGATGAGTTCGTCCACGGGTGTCGGGTCGGTGAGCGGGGGCAACCACATCTTGTACGCCCGCGACTCGGTGGTGGACAGCTGCTCGAGTACCACCTCGCGCAGCGCCCGGCCCTTCGATTCGACAGTCATGAGCGCCGCTCCTCTCCCCCGCGAGCGGGCGGTACCCCCACATCACCAAGTTCTGCATCGTCGCCGGCGCGCGTCATTACGCCGTCACCTCTTCCGCCAACGGGCCGGCGGTGAACTGTTGGATGCGAACCTTTTTCGGACCAACGTGGGGCGCGGCGCCATTGCCCTCACCGTTCGTCTCCACCCGAGCCGCCGGCACATAGGTGTTGCCGGTATACAAGGTGCTGAATTTGACGGGGTCTTCCATGCCCACCCGCAGGAATCCCACTCCGCTTTCCTTGTTGGTGATGTACTGCGCCTCCGGGGTGCCGATCACGGCCTTGGACTCGTGAGAACTGGTGGTGCGCAGCGCGATACGGTAGGTCAGGTTCGGCTCCAGTTTGTCGATGCGCACACCGCCGGTCTGCAGCGACTGGGTGGCCAGCAGCAGGTGCACCCGCAGCGACCGGCCGACGCGGCAGATCCTGTCGAACAACGCGATGAAGTCCGGGTGACTTTGCAGTAGTTCGGCGAACTCGTCGACGACGACGAAAAGCGTTGGCAGCGGGGGCAGATCGGCGCCCCGTTCGCGGTACTTCTCGTACTCGGCCACCCCGGAGAGCGCTCCGGCCGCCCCCACCTTGATGCCGGCCTGGCGCAGGATGCCCTGGCGGCGGTCGAGTTCGCCGGTCAGCACCTCGCCCATGCGGCTGACCAGTTCGGCCTCTTCGGCCATGTTGGTGACCACGGCGGCGGTGTGGGGAAGCTTCTCCATCCCCAAAAACGTTGAGCCGCCTTTGAAGTCAGTCAGCAGCAGGTTCACCTGGTCCGGGTGGTGCATCGCCACCAGGGACAGGATGAGGGTGCGCAAGAACTCGGACTTGCCCGACCCCGTGGTCCCGATCAGCATGCCGTGCGGCCCGGCGCCGAATTCAGCGCCCTCTTTGATGTCGAGGTACATCACGTTGCCGGTCTTGAGTTCGTGACCGAACGGGATCTTGAGCCGATCACGGTCGGTGTCGGTGAACATCCGCCAGCGGCTCGGCACCACCTCTTCGACGCTTTGGGCGCCGACCAGCTGGTGCCATTCCGTCGCCGCCTTCTTCTGGATGCCGGTGCCCTTCTTGTCGATCACCGTGCCGGTGATGGACCAGCCCGCCAACTTCCGCGCAATGCGGGCGGCCTGGCCGGGCGACATGCTGTCGGCGACGGACGTCACCTGGCGGAACTGCTGTCCCGGCAGGCGGTCATCGGCGGTCCCGTCGTCGGCGACCCTGATGCGGTAATTCGAGCCGCGGTGGTTGCCCAGCGTGATCACCGTGACGCCGGCCCTGCCATCGGGCGGAAACCCGGCCTTGCCCCCGGTCAGGTCCACCACCACGACGTATGGGCCGCCGGGCAGCGAATCGGGGGTGTGGGGCCCGCGGGCGGCCAGGTCGGACAGGTTGTCCGGGCGGGTGTAGATCATCCGAACGGGGCCGGCGGCATCGGTCTCGGTCGGATGTTGGACGTGGGGAAGCCATTTCAGCCACGACCAAGCCGGATCGTCCGGGTTCTCGGTGAGCACGCGGATCTGCAGCAGGTCGGGTGGATGGAAGACGGCCAGGTGGCAGACCATCGCGGTCAGCAATCCGGCCGCGCCAGCCGGGTCGCCACCGACCGCGATCGTCGGAAAGGTGCGCAGCTGCACCAGTTTCGGGCAGTCGTGGATGAGGCCGTGGGTGCGCAAGAACTTGACCACCCACATATTCGCGACGGGTTCGAGGTATGGCTGCGGCGCCGCGGTCGGCCCGGCGAGTTCGCCGCCCGCGGACGGCTTCATCAGTCGGTCGACGGCCGGCTGGTCACCGATGCCGATGCGGGTGGCGGCATAGAAGTCGGCGTTCGCTGGGCGGGACCACTGCCGCGGGGTCCCGATGAGCGATGTCAGATCGTCGGGATGCGGTGCGTGGAAACCAAAGAACGCGACCTGCGCGCTGGCCGAAGACGTCACGCGGGGGCGGAGCCCGGCCAGGTAGCGCAGGTACTCCTTACGGTCGGCGTTGATCTCGGGCACCTTCTTGCCGCCCCCACCGTGGCCGGCCATCATGCCCATCGACATCATGATCATCATCAGCGGCATCATCAGCATGTAGGGCGAGAGCTGCCGGGTGCCGGTGACCACCATGATCGCGATCATGCCGAGCATGCAGACGCCCATCACGTACGGAAGGGCCTTCTGCACACCCGACGGCGGGATGTCCACCCCGAGGTCTTCGGGCGGTGTCAGGCTGATCTCGCCGGGTGTGAGCCGCGGACCGCGCATGACCGTGGGGGTGAACTTCTTGGTCGTCATGACGGCCCTCCCGGGGCTTTGCGCGGGTTCGGGTCCGCCGGCAGCGTGTCGTGTTCCAGTAGCGCAGCCTCTTTCGACAGCACCGGACCGTCGACGAGCAGGCGAATGATCTCCCAGGGCGCGGTCTTCGGCGCGGTCAGGCCCAGCGACGAAGCCGTCTGGGCGTCGGGCAGCCCGTAGCGCACCCCCTGCGGATCGACGTAGTACAGCGACTCGCCGTACCGCGGGTCGGGCGACTGCAGTTGCACGTACTTGCCGCCATCGGTGTAAACCGTTGCCGGGCCCTGGATTTGCTTGATCCCCGAGCTCATCGCCGATGCCGGTATCGGTAGATGACGCCCGGTCAGGACGGTGGTCTTCGGTGCCTGATCACCGGCCTTGCGTTCCCACGTCCAGCACAGGGTGGGATCCTGGGGCCGCGACACGATCTTCACCGGTTCGTCGGGCAGCGGCGAGTTATACACCACCTCAGGGATTTTGACGATCTCGCTGGGCACCATCGCGGGAGGCTCGACCAGCCCGTAGGACTGGATGGCGCGCAGCGCGGCGGCGGTATTGGCGTTCACCGGCGCGACGCCGTCGGGCAGCACCACGAAGTAGCGCGGGCCCGACTCCGCGTGGATTTGCAGGATCGACCCCACCACCAGCTGCTCGGGAAGCCCGAGCGTGTTGGGCGAACCCGCGCCGGGGATGGGGGGCAACTGCCAGGATCCGGCGTCGGGCAGCGCGTTGAACATTGCGGTGGACAGCGGGCTGGGCTTGGCGGTTCCGCGGATCCCGACGGCGAAGGTCATGGGGCGATCGCTCAAATCCGTGGCGTGCCGGCCGTGGGTGTCCACCACCCAGTCCTTGCCCTGATAAGAGGCCAGCAGCGCCTCACGCGGAAGGATGGGGTCGATGACGCCGGGCTCGATTTGCAACGGCATCGCGACCACCGAGGTCTGCAGGCTGGGCGCGATGCTTTCCGCCTGGGTGACGGTGTCGCACAGCGCCCACACCGACGAGGAGTCGGACGACAGCGGCGTGGCGTACGGGGCGCCGGGGATGCCGATCGACTGGCCCTTGGGAAACCTGTTGAGCTCGGCGGGTTTAACGGCCTTCGGTTCGGCCGGGTTGCCCAGCACCAGTCGCGCCGAGGTCAGGTTGTAGACGGGATGCAACTGGCCCGACACCATCAGATAGAGCTGATTGGTGGCGCGGTCGACGAACAGGTTGCCGCTGCCAAGCTTGCCCTGCGGTTTGAAGTAGGCCATCGCCAGTGCGCCCACCACGACCAGCACCGAGACCAGGACGCCGAGCGCGACCGACCGGCTGTAGAACTGCAGCGGATCGTCGAACATCCGGGTGTCGCGCCGGACGATGGCGTGCTCGAGGCGCCGGAGCAGGAAGCGCCAGCCGCTGACCTGAACCTTGGTGGTTAGCCGGAACCCCGCCATGAGTCACTCGGTGATGTTGAGTCGTCCGTGTACCGCGGCGATCGCCTCGGCCATGTCCTCGCCGTTGATCTCGCGGAGGCGATCCTCGTCGAGGGATTCGAAATCGCCTGAGCGGGTCAGCCGGATGTCGCGGTACTGTTCGCCGGCCTCCACCAGCTGGCGCGCGTAACGACCGTTGCCGGCGATGTCGAGCGCGGCCTTGCCGCGCACCGTCTGCTGGCTGAGCAGCTTGGCCGCTTGCAGTAGATTGTCGGCCGCCTCCACACTCATCGACGAGTCATTGGCGGTGGCAATGACTTTCGCGATCTCAAGGATTTCTTCGGGAGAGTAGGAGTCGAATTCGATCCGGGTAGCGAATCGGGACCGCAGGCCCTCGTTGGTTTCCAGCAGCCGATCGATGTCCGAGCTGTAACCCGCGATGATCACCACGAGCCGGTCGCGGTCGTTCTCCATCCGCGCCAGCAAGGTGTCCAGCGCCTCCTGCCCGAACGGGTCGGTCCGCCCGTCACGCGCCTGAACCAGCGCGTAGGCCTCGTCGATGAAGAGCACACCGCCCAGGGCGCGGTCGATGGTCTTGGTGCTCTTGACCGCCGATTGGCCCTCGTATTCGGCGACGAAGTCCTTGCGGGCGGTCTCGACGAGCTTCGGTTCGGGGATGACGCCCAGCCCGGCCAGGATGTTGGCCACCACCCGGGCGATGGTGGTCTTGCCGGTGCCGGGCGGCCCGGTGAAGATCATGTGCTTACTCGGCTGCGCGACCTTCATGCCGCGCGCGGCGCGGACCCGGGCCATCTGGGTGGCCGCCCGGTAGCGCTCGACCTGTTCCTTGACCCGGGTGAGCCCGATTTGCCGTTCCAGCTCGGCTTCCGCCTCCGCGAGCAGCTTGTCGCGGCCCGAGGTGTCGGCCACGACGGTATTGGCATCCCACGGGTCGGTGCGGGCGGAGATCTGTTCTGCGCTGGTGGTCGTCAGGCGGTACGACGGATCCTTCAGCGCGGCAGTGACTTTGGGCTCCGGGTGGGTGGTCTGGAGCCATTCCAGAAGCGCCACCGCGGCTTCTTCGTTGCCCTGGCTGCGGCGCGTCATCGCCAGATACCAGGCGATGGCCCGCGCGCACGCCTCGCCCGCCGGGGTGGCGTTGGCCTCGGTGAGCCGGCGTTCGGCTTCGGTGAACAGGCCGAGGTTGGCCGCGGCGACACCGTGTGCGACGCCGGCGGCGGCGGCGAGGAATTCGTCGGGCCACCTGCTCGCGTTCCTGACTTCGTCGATCACGTCGGTCCAGCGGCCCGCCTCGCCGTAGATCACCGCCTTGACCCAGGACAGCAGGTGTTCGGCGCCGGCGGTTGGGGTGTCCTCGACGGCCTCCATGGCGTCGGCGTAATTGCCTTGCGCCGCTTCGCTTACGGCGAAGCCCATGGTGATCGCCAGCGGAGAGTTGGCCGGGTAGGTGATGTCGCCGTACAGGCCGCCGATGGCGAGCCGCGCGCCCACGGCGTTCATCGAAATCTGGGCGGCTCCGGCGAGTTGTCCGAAATGGGTCCGCGAATACCAGGCGCGAAACAGCGTCACCCGTTCGGTGTCGCCGCACCGGATCCGGCCAATCCACGCGTCGCAGGCGGACTCGTCGTAGTTCGTGATTTCGGTGAACAAATCCAGCGCGCGTGCCTCCGACACGGGCAGCATGCCGACCGCGCTTTCGAACAGGCCGGCCAGATGCTCCGTCATTTATCCGTCGCGTATCGGGTCGCGAACACCTCCGCCTGCGCCGCGGCGGCCTGCTCCGGCGTGATCAACCCGATGCCGTTCTCCATGAAGTCACGCACGACGTCGTTGCCGTCCATTCCCATCTCGCGCATGGTGTCCGAGAGGGAGGCGTCCTCCATCAGGTAGTCGTGCTGGGCGGCCAGGCCCTTCTGCCGTGCCAGGTCGGCGATGACGAGAATCTCTTCGGCGAGTTCGGCCTCGGTCATGCTCGTCACTTTGGGAGACAGTTCGACGCGCTGCGTTCTGCCGTCCATCAGCGCCGAGACCGACACCGTTTCGGGCGGATTGGTCACCGTGAACAGCTCGGGCGACTCTTCGTCGTCCGGCGCCGCATCCGCGTCGGTCTGGGAGTCGATGGCGGCGAGGTCGGTTTCGGCGTCCTCGGGCTCGCTCGGCGCGTAGTCGTGCAGCGCATCGACGGCCGACTCCTCGTCATCGCCGTCAGGCGCCGAGAAGTCCAGGGCGTCCGACTCTTCGAGGGTGTCGGAGCCGGTCCCGACGGCAGAGAAATCCAGGGCGGCCAGATCGTCGTGGTCGTCGTATTGCGGCATGGTTCCTTCTTTCTGAACTCTCGGGGTCATGCCCCGTAGGAGGCTTCGGCTCGGTCGAACCAGGCACCCGCCGGCAGGAACTCCATGAGGCCGTCCAGCGTGCGCTGCAGATTTTCTTGGGTGCCGGACAGGAAGCTGCCGTACAGCTCACCGCCGACGCGGCGCGGGAGGGAGACCAGCCGGCCGTGCACCGAGTCCAGGACACCGGCGGCGACGTCGGTCTGCGTGGAGGTGCCGCCGGGGTGGCGTTGGCTGGCGATGATCTCCACCCAGCTGGTCGGGTCGCTGATGATCTCGGCGTAGAGGCGCGCCGACGCGGGCGCGGCGCCGTGCTGAACCAGCTGGGCCGGGGTGGTGCAGGTGGCCAGCTCGGCGGCGACGCCGGTCAGCGGCTCGACGTCGGCGGGCGTCGCGGGGCCGAGCACCGTGGTCACCATCCCGGCCAAGCCGATCTGAGGCGCCACCAGCTGCAGGACCAGCAGGTCGCCGTCGCGGGCGGCGATGACGTGGCGCTCGCCCTTGCGGCACACCGCAAACCGGACCATGACGCCGCCGAGATCGCGCCGCCACCACCGGCCCTCCAGGCTGCGGTCCGGCCTCCCCAGGGTGTCGACCATCGCCGCCACCGCCGGGTGGGGTTGTCCCTGGTGGTCGAGCACCCCTTGCGCGGTGAGGTCGCGCTGGACCTGATCCCAGACGCGGTCTCGCAACTCTTCCTGGGGGATGTTCGGACGGATGCCCAGTGTCGTCGGGAAATCGACCAGATGCATTCGGTCGGCGATCACCAGCATGCCGTCGACAGTGACCTCCACGCCGACGACATCGTCGACGAGGCCGGCGGTAGTGAGCGGCCCGGACATGATCAGCTGAGCATCTGTTTGTTGAGGTTTGCGCTCAGGTCTTCGTCGACGCCCTCGTACGTTTGCTTGGCGACGCGCAACTTCGCGGCGAGGTCCGACGCGTGCTGCCGAATGTTCTGGCCCGCGCCGCGGCGCTGTTTCTCGGCGGTGACAAATGCACTATTGGAGCTTCCGCTGATGACGCCGTGCGTCACCCACACCGCGGTTTCGGTATTGCTCGCAGCCGAAGCCGCTTCTTCTGCCTTGGTGGCCGCTTGCCCCTGTTTAGTCGCCAATTGCTCGAGATACTTTTCGTCGACCTTCAGCGTTGCCATTGGAATCTCCTCAACGGATATTTTTACTCGCTATTGCGTTGACTCGTAGCGGTTTTTGCCGCACTCGCGAGGCTTAAAGGACCCGCTGCGGCCGGCTGGTCCCCGGCGCCGCGCCGGTGCCGACCCCGGCGCCGTCGACAGGCGCGCGTTCCCCGCCGGCCGTGCCCAACGCCGCCCCGTCGCCGGGCTCCTCGCCGGCGGCCGGCGCCATCCTCGGCCGCGGCTGACCCGTCGAGGCGAGTTGCTGAACCTGCCCCATCATCTGGTTGGCGAAGTTCATCGGCTGCGCGAGCTGACCGGAGGCCTGAGTGACTTGGCTCAGCGCGGGCGGCATCCACACCGGCGTCGTCTGCGCCGTCTCCACGGCGGCGGCGCCCTCGCCCTTGAGCGCGCCCAGGACGCCGCGCTCCTCCGGGGAGTCACCGGCCGCCGGCGCCAGGCCGGCCAACGAGGCGACGGTCGGTGCGGCGGAGAAGGCGGACAGGCTGTTCGAGACGGCCGCGAAGTCGCCGGTCTTGGTCTCCTCCGCCCCGGTCACCTCTATGCGGGCGAACGAACTGGTGGGGATCGCCTTCTCGGCGACCTCGCCGTATTCAAGGGCGACCGCGTGGATCTGGTGGGCCAGGGACATGGAATTGGACAGCGTGAACATCTCGAAGGCCAAGACGGTGGCGCACGCCGCGAACGCGGCGATGATCTGCCAAGCCGCCGAGATTTCGTGGCCGACGACGGGGATCAGGTACAGGGCCAGGGCGATGCCCTGAGCGATGACGAGACCCAGCAGCGTCACGGCGATCGCGTTGTGGGCCTTGGCGACCTCGGACCCCTGGTCGGCCACGAGGGTCTGCATCTTCTTGTCGAGATCCTGCATCGTCTGCACGAGGGCCTGCAGGGCCGCGGTCGCGTCGGCATAGGCCTTCGCCGCGTCACCGCTCCAGTCGCGCGGGTCCGGGGCGGCCTCGGCGAGGTAGAGGAAGACGGTTTCGTATTTGTCGGCGCCGCCGGTGAAGGAGGCGCCCTTGTCGGGGGTCCAGAATCCGTTGAGGAGGTCGACCGCCGAAATCGCCACCATCGCAACGTCGACGATTGCGGTGGGCGTCGGCAGGGTCTTGGTGCCTTGGGTTTTCAACGCGTCGGCGAGGACCTTGATCTGGTTCCTGCCGTACCACATCGCTTTGCCGGCGAGCGCGCCCAAGTTCGCGCCGAGTCCGACCCAATCCCCCGAATACGCGGCGCCGCCCCCGGCTTGCAGCCGCGTGAAGCAGTAGGCCAGATCGTGGATACCTGCAAGACGACTCACGGCGGTGCACCCCTTCGCGCGCGCTGACGGTTGTTGGACTCATGTTGAGAACGACAGATTGAGCCTAACCCCGTCAGGGGAGGGGTCGCTGCGCGAATTTTCCCGTCCCGCAAAGGATTCGGCTAACAATCGGTAAACGCCGTAGGAACAACAGGAACGGTTATTCGGCCGGATGCGCGCGACGCTACCGCGGCCTGGGCCGCCTAGGTGGAGATGAGGTCAGCGCCGATTCCGGGGTCAGCGATCAAGCACCTGCTTGTCGATGTTCTTGCCCGATTGGTCGTCAGTGCTCGCGTAGACGCTCTTGGCCGTGCGCACCTTTTCGGCGAGTTGCTTCGAGGCTGCGCTCATCGCGTCACCCGTGCTCTTGCGTGCACCCGCGGCCTTGGTGAAGGCAAGGTTCGATGCCGCGCTGATCACGCCGTGGCTGACCCACGTCGAGATCTCGATGTTGTCGGCCGCCGACGCTGCGGTAGCGGCCTGGGTTGACGCCTGGTCCTGGTTCGTCGCCAGTTTGGCTAGGTGGTCCGGTTGGACGACTACATCGGCCATGGGTGGTCTCCTAATTGTCTTTCGTTATTGTCTTGGCTCACAACAGTTCTGGACGGAGCTCGCGGAGTCAGAGCCGGCGCCCGAACGGGCTCGATTCCCCCGCCTGGTCGACGCCGGCCGCTCCGACCTCGACAGGTGCGCGCCCGGCGCTGCCCGCGCCTGCGCCCGCCCAGGCGTCCTCCGCCTCGCCCTGTATTTCTTCGGCCGCGTCCTGGCTCTGCAACTCGCCCGTTTCCACAAGCTGCTGCAGCGGACCCATCGCCCGGTTGAACATGGCCTCGTGCGGAGACAGCTGGCTCGAAAGCTTGGAGGATTGCCCGGACATTTGCGCCAATTGAGCCACGGTGGGCATCGTGACCGTCGGCGCGGCCGGCTGCGTCGCCTCGGGTGTCTCGGGGCTCGCGGGTGTGCCGGCCGTAACGGGGGCGGGAGCCGCGCCCGCGCTCACCCCTGCCGCCGGTTGGGCGTGCTCGTCGTCGGAACGATGAGCTGCACCGGTCGATGATGCGGGGGCGGCCGATACCCGGGACACCCCGGACATCCCGGACATGCTGTTGGAGACGGCCTCGAAGCTGGACACCGAGGACTCCTCCGATGTCGTCACAACCGCGGACGCCGGCGAACCGGTCTGCACCGTCCCCGCGGCCAGCGCGGTGTATTGGTCGCTCAGCGCCTTCGCCTTGTTGCCGTATTCGACGGACCAGTAGGCCAAGTTGCCGAGGAAGCCCAAAGCCGCCGCGATCCCAATCGCGCAGACCGTCCCCGCAAAGATTTTCGCGGCCAGCGGGCCGGCGGGCGGCACTCCCATGAACATGGCCATCTCGATGACGAAGGCCACGAAAAGCGCGTCCTTCAATAATCCGAAGGCGAAACGCATATGCACGACCCATTCGGCTTGGTCTTTGACCAGGGTGGCCAAATCTGTATCCAGTTTGGCCATCGCCACTGCGATTTCCTGTAGCTGCGTGCCCAGTTCGGCGTAGGCGTCCGCACCTTCGCCCTGCCAGCCGTCTTTGGGCAGGGCCGCCTTCAGTTGCTCGGTAAGCTCGGCGAATTGCTGCGACCCGTTCTCCAGATCGGCCCCTTCATCAGGCGGGCCGAACCCCGTCAACAGCTCCAAGAGCTCGACGATCGTGATGGTCCACTGGATGAGACTTACGCTCTTGCCGAAATCTTGGATTCCTTTTTTCACCGCCGCTTGATTACCGGAGCGCCCGCCCGACATGCGGTTTTTGAAATCAATCGAGCGCTGCGCACTTCCCCGTACGTAAGCATCGTATTTGTTCACCAGCGGCGCCTTGGCGAGACTAGCCCCGATGCCCCCGAGGCTGCCCGCCGAGCTGGTCGCGGAGCCGGCAATGTATTCAGCGCTGAAACTGCCCCCGGTAACGTCGCCCAAGCCCAGGCCCAAACCGGCGCCCTGCTGGCCTAGGCCGGCAATTCCGGCCAGGGTGCCGATGATCTTGGTGGCTTGCGCGAAAATGCTCATCCTGGGGGTCCTCCGTGTTATGCCTCGGGGCGTGTGAATCCTGCACGGTGATTCATCGCCCGTTAAGCGTAACGCCGCCCAGTCGGGGCCCGTGCACGAATTTTCGAGTTAGCCAACGGCTTCGGAGAAAGAGGACTTCCCAGGAAATGGCGGCTGCCACGAGGCGGGTTAACCGCGGCGATTCTGGGCCCGCTCGGCCGCGGCCGCGATGCGTTCGACGGGCGCAGTCGCGATGGCCTGGGCACCGGCGCTCGCTTCGGCGGCTTCGGCGCGCGCAGTCCCTTCTCCCGGCGGCGCGGCCTGCTTGGCTTGCCCACCTACGCTGGCGACCCGCTGCCCTGAAGCCGGGCCGGGCGACTTCTGCGCTCCGCCGGAGATTGCCATCAGCTGAGCCACGGAAGGCATTGCCGTCGCCGGGGTTGCGTCGCCGTGGTTGGACATTTCTTCCTCATCAATTCGCCCGCGGACGCGAGGGGGTGCCTCCACCGAACCGGTGGTTGCGCCGGGCGTAACGACATTGAGGGAAACCCCGGACTCGGCGCCAGTGCCGGCCCGGAACCTGCCGGCCTGCGCCGCTTGGGTCACGACTGCCGAATTGAACGGACCATCGGGTAGCACCGCACCCGCCTGCACCGCGCGATACCCCTCGACGGCTTCGCCAACGCGATCCGCGTTGTCGCGCGCCGCGTCGACCATCTCGCCGATGAACGCGACCACCGCTGCGATAGCCGCCATTGATACCACCAGTTGGAACATGATCGACAAGCCCTCGCCGACGTCGGCCGGCTGAACCGCCTTGAGCGCCAGCGCAATCGCGATGCACGCGGTCAGTCCGTCCCTGGTTGTCTTCATATTCCGGCGCAGGTTGACGACCTGGTGCGCCTCGGTTTTCAGGATGTCCGCCATCATCGCGTCCAAGTCCGCCATCGTCGCGGCGCGACTGCGATGGTCGGCGTTCTGGGCGGCATAGGCCTCGGATCCGGTGCCGCGCCAGCGCTCGTCCGGAAAGGCAGACGCCAACCTTTCATGGATCAGCTCGAACTTGCCCTCACCGATCGCGAAGGTGTCGCCCCGGTCGGGGGTGCCGAACCCGGCCAACAGCTCCAGGGCGGTGATGGCGTAGATCGTGTAATCGATGATCGGCGTTCCGGGAACGACCCCCTCGGTCATCAGCTTTTTGACTTTTTCGCTGCCGAATTTCTCGACCAATTGGCGCGCCAGGCGCCCGACATCCGAGAACACACCGGCTCCCGCGCGGAAATCGACGGAGCTGATCTTGTCGCCCAGGCCGTTCCAGTCGATGTCGCTGAGGTCTTTGCCGGCCGTGCCGAGGACGGTAAGAAGCTTGACACCCTCTGCCAAATTAGCCATTGCCGCGCCTCCTAGATTTTGGTGCAGGCATCAACGAGGAAGCACTTGTGCGTCGAGACTTTCGCCGGCCCGCTCGTCGGTGCCGTCATACGCACCGCCCGCGGCGCGGAGCCTCTTGGCGATTTCGGTGCCAACCGATTCAACGGCCGCGTTCGCGGCGCTGCGGGCGGATTCAGCCTCGGCCACCGCCATATTGGCGGTCGCGCAGATAACGCCGTGGCTACTCCACATTGTCGAGCCGATCCCGGAAGTCACCGCGGCCGCGGCGCGGACGTCGGCCGAGGACAGGTCGTGCTTCGCTGCCAGTTCCTCTAAATATGACGTTGTGACTTGTAGGTCCGTCATGGCTTGTCTTCCTCACGCACCGCGCTTGGCTCGCCCGGCTGCGTTGAGCCTAAGCCCGCTCAGACGGGGGTCGGCGCACGAATTTTTGCGGCCGGCTCAGCCGATGTGACTGATCAGCGTTTCGATCGCATCGGCGACCGCGGCCGGCACCGCTTCGTCGGCTTCCGCGCGCACGATCATTTCCTCGGTGACACCGGCGGCCTCGGCGGTCTCCTGCGGCGACAGATTCGCCCGGCGCCGGGCCGCATAGAGGCGTTGCGCGAGCGGGGCCCCCGGAGCGGTCGCGCCGAGCGTCATCAATTCGTCGTAGTGGCGGCGGACCGTGCCCAGCGCCTTGATCAGTTCGGGCGTGATGCGGCTGATCCGCGTGGCCCGCACGGCGATCGCCTCGAGCTGGCGGAGGTCGGCGAGGATCGGCGTCGCCCGCTCGGTGAACTCCGGGTCGTCCGCCGATGGCAACGCCGCGATGGCCAGCCCGCAGCCGTCCACGGCGGCCACGATCGCCTGCGCGATCAGCGAGGCCGGCGCATCCGAGTGGGGGGCCTCCGCCGGCGCGGGGGCGATGTCGGGGTCCTCGGCGATCGCATCGCCGGCGTCCGGTTGCCCGCGCCGAATGCGCGCGATGGTTCCGGCGGGCCACTGCAAGACCTGCTCGAGCTTGGCCTGGGTGCGTTCGCGCGGCCAACTGCGGCCCTTTTCGAAGGCGATTAGCGCGCCCGCGTTGATGATGCCGTCGGCCGCCAGGCTGCGCTGGCTGATGCCGAGCTCGCGGCGGCGCGCGGCGGCGGCCGCACCCGCGCGGGCCATGCCCGCATCCGGTTCGCCGCCATCCGACGGTTCGGGGCGCGCACCCGCATTCGGCGGCCTGACGATTTCAAAAGTCAGTACCTCACCGGCGGCGGGGTCACCGAGCCGGACCGTGGTCTTCTTGGTCACCGTCACCGAGTCCGTGCGTCGCCCGTCGACGAACATGCCGTTGGGGCCCTTGTCGACGATCCGCCATGAACCATCGATCGGTTCGGCGTGCAGGTGTTCCGCCGAGACTTGGGGATTGTCGATCCGAACGTCGTCCTTGGCGTCCCGGCCGATGGTCACCACACCCCGCCCGGGCTCAATCCGATGCGACGTCGTACCGCTGCGCACAACCAGGAGACCAAGCTCGGTACTCGACTCGGCGCTGGGCATCTGGGTTATTCCTCGAGGGAGGGCAGCGGGGCGGGCCTTCCGCCTCTGCAAGTCTAACCGTCGCACCGCGCCGATTTCTATCGCACTTCGCTACGTTTTGAGTCACAGCCGCGGTTGTGCGGCGTCGAGACGCTACACCGATGCGACGTAGGACGGCCGCACACGGCGAATCTTCGGCGCCAGCCCCTCCCCGCGGGCCCCATGGACGCTACGGTTTCATCGGGCAAGGCCGCTCTCGATCCCGGCTCCGCGACCCGGTAGCAACTCAATGCTACGGTTACGTAACCGTCCGGCCGCCTGGTCGAAGGGGCTCCCCAGGGAAGCGAAATACCTGTTCACAGCGCATAATGGACGAATCTGAGGGCCGTCCTCCGCGCACGCCGGGGCGTCGGTTTCGGAGCAGCCGTTGCGGCATTGGAATCAAACTGTTGCATTGCAGCGGTTAGTGCTATACCGTTGCGAAGCATAGGACGCAGAACGCAATGCTTCTGGAGGAACTAGCGACATGACCGCAACACCCCTTTTCAACATCCCGCTCGGCGCCTGCACGCAGGATCCGGACCGCTGGACCACCGCCCCCGACGCCGAGGCCATCGCGCTGTGCCGCGCGTGCCCCCGCCGCTGGATGTGTGCGCGTGACGCCGTCGAATCGCCCGGGGCGGAAGGCTTGTGGGCCGGCGTGGTGATCCCCGAAGGGGGCCGCCCGCGTGCGTTCGCACTGCGGCAGTTGCGAGGCCTGGCCGAGCGCAACGGGTACCCGGTGCGCGAAACCGCGAAGTCCGCCTAGCCCGTCCATGGCCGCCGCCGACATCGGGCCGGGCAGCGACGGAAGCCGTTGCACCGCATTCCCTTTGGGACTGGGCAGCAGGCGACGACCGCTACGTCGGCTCGAAACGGAAGACGGCGAGCCGCCCCGCCAGTGCTTCGAATTCGTCGGCCGTTCCGTCGCGCACCATTCCGGATCGCTTCGCGAAAGCCACCCCGACGGGGACCTTGGCGGGGAACTCCCGCAGTACCCGCCGCGCTTCACCGGCGGAGAGTTCGACGATCCGGACTTCCTGTGATCGTCGGCCCCGGCTGAGCGTGCCGGTCCCCGCCGCCCGGGCGTTCGCCGCCCAGTCGGCGCCGGGATAGCCGGCCACAACGTAGAGGCCGCCCTGGAATTCGAACGGCGTCATCGGGGTGCTGCGGGGCCGGCCCGACTTGCGGCCGGGGACCGTCAGCACCATGGCGGGGCCGGTGGGGATCCCGAGCCGCTGCACCGCCATCATCACCTTGTTCATCGGCTTGAGGTAGCGCGGTGGGCGGGGTTGTGACATCTCAGGCCCCTTCCGGCCTGGCGAACAAGTCGCGGTGCTCGGCGACCCACTGGCCGATGGGAAGCGCGGGCCGGCCCAGAATCTTCTCCACGTCGTGGGTGACCAGGGCGGGGGCTTCGAGCGTCGAGGCGAGCATGGCGATATAGGCGTCGCCGAACTCGGCCGGGAACCCCAACGCGACGAACCGTTCGCGCACGGCGGCGCTGGGTATCTCGCGGTACTGCAGCGGCCGGCCCAGGGCGGCGCCGAACGCCTCGGCCAGCTCGGAGTTGGTGAAGGCCTGCGGACCGGTCAGCGGGATCCGCTGTCCGACAAGCTCATCGGTGAGCAGCGCCCGCGCCGCCACCTCCGCGATGTCGCTCTCGACGATCGGTGCCGTCGACGCCCCCGCGTACGGTCCGTGGACTACGTCGCCGAGGCGGATCTGCGGCGCCCACATGCCGGCGAAGTTCGTCGCGAACACCGTCGGCCGCAGGCTCACCCACGGCACCCCGGAGTCGACGGCGAGCTGTTCGACCTCCTTGTTGCGGTCACCGCGGACGCGGGACGGCTGCCGGGAGAAGTCGTCGTCGGCATTGATCGCCGACAGCGCAACCAGCTTGGTGACCCCGGCGCGCACGCTCTGGGCCACCACCGCGTCCAGGTCCGCGCCCAGTGCCCGGGAATTGAGGAAGACCGCCGACGCCCCGGGCAGCGCATCGGCCGCCGACCTGACCGGTTCGACTCCGGGGGGAAACGCCGCAGTCTCGGGCGAGCGGGTGACGGCCCGTACCGGCGCTCCGGCCGCGGCAAGCGCCGCCACGAGAGGGCGTCCGACGTTGCCGGTCGCCCCGGTTACCACGATCGTCATGGGTGGATCCTTTCTTTCGAATTTCTTGCGGTGCTCCAAGGACGGGACCGAAGGTGGGAAAGTTACAACCGAGAACGCGTAACTTTTTGCCGCAGCAGATCGTCGAAGAGTCATGAACCAGTCGCCATCATCTGACCGGCTCGCCGAGGCCTGGCGTCAGCACCGCCCGTATCTGGTCAACCTCGCCTATCAGATGCTCGGCGATATCGGTGACGCGGAAGACGTTGCGCAGGAAGCCTTCCTGCGACTGTCCCGGACCGAGCCGAGCGAGATCGAGGACGTGAGGGGCTGGCTGACCGTGGTGGCGAGCCGGCTCTGCCTCGACCAGGTGCGTTCGGCTCGCGCCCGTTACGAACGTCCGGGCGAGGTCCAAGAGCGTCCGGCGCCCCAGCGCTCCGATCCGGCCGACCGGGTCACCCTCGACGACGAGATCCGCGCCGCCTTGCTGGAAGTGTTGCGCCGGCTCAGTCCCGGGGAGCGGGTGGCCTTCGTGCTGCACGACGTGTTCGGCGTCCCGTTCGACTCGATCTCGGAAACCGTGGGTCGCCCGGTCGGCACCTGCCGGCAGCTGGCGCGCCGCGCGCGCGCGAAATTTGTTGCTGCACAACCTAAAACCAACGTCGTTGCATCGACCGAGCACCAGCTGGTCACCGAGAAGTTCATCACCGCATGCGCCAACGGCGACCTCACCGGGTTGGCCGCCGTGCTGGACCCGACGGTGTGGGGAGTGGGCACGATCCTCGCCGACCCGCCGCCGCCCCAGCAGATCAACCACGGGCCGGATGCGGTGGCCACCAACCTGCTGCGCTACCTATGGCCCGACGTGACACTGGTCAGCGGCCCCGTCGGGCAACCCGTGCTGTTGGCGTTCACCGACCGCCGACTCTTCGCGGTGATCGTGCTGACGATCCGCGACTCCCGGGTGGCCAAGATCGAGGCGATCGCCGACCCGTCCGCACGGATCGGGAAGCTCACCGAGAACGCCTAACTCGGCCGACGATCGTCGGGACGCGCCGCGAAGTAGCCGGCGATCGTCGCCGTGACTTCGAGAAACTTGCGCCGCGTTGCCGGCGCCATCTCGTTGCTCACGTCGATGACCCCACCCGGCCGCAGGTGCGGGTCGTAGGGCACCTGGATCACCGGCCGGCCGTGATCGGTGAACTCGCGGGCCAACAAAGCCCGGGTGCGCTTGTCGGCGTGGCCGTCGGAATCGTTGAGCACCACCACGGTGTTCTGCAGCAGAGTTTCGAAGCCCTGATCCGCCAGCCACTCCAGGGTCCTTGCCGCCGCGGAGGCCCCGTCCGCCCAGGGCGAGGAGACCACTATCAGCGCATCCAGATCGCGCAGCACCTCCTGGGTGACCGGCGCGTCCATGGTGGACCCGCAGTCGATGACCGAGATCGCGAAATGGCGGTCGAGGCGCAGCGCGGCTTCCCGGTAGATCGCGGGGTCGAGCACGCGTCGGGGGCCCGACGCCGGCTCGCCGCCGAGAACGTGCAGGCCCGCGGAGTTGCGCCCCACCCGGGCGACCATGTCGTCGAAGGACTGCAGGTTCTTGTCGGCGGTGAGTTCCCAGAACGATCCGGTCGACCGCGGGTCGATCCGGCTGCTGAGCCGGCCGAACGCGGTGTCGGCGTCGATCGCCACGACATGGTCTTGCCGTCGGAGTTCGGCGAACAGCGATCCGACACTGGCGGCCACGGACGTCTTTCCGACGCCGCCCTTGCCCAGGACCCCGACCTTGTAGTTGCCGACGAGACGGGTCCGGATGGCCGCCTCGGACTGGGCGTCCTGCAGCTGCGCCGGCGACGGGCCGAGCTTGACGAGCCCGAACGTCACCAGCCGGAGCATGCGTCGCCAGCCGCGCTCGGGCGCCGCGTCGAACCTCAGCGTGGCGCGTGCGGGTACGGCCGCGGGGGCCGGGATGATGCAGACCTGGTCGGCGTCGTAGCGGGCGTCGTGCGCCTGCCACAGCGAGTCGCT
>NZ_LZIZ01000050.1:0-44717 GCF_001666915.1 Mycobacterium sp. E3339
CGTTCGATCATCCGGAACGGTTGGACCTGGGCCGCAGCCCCAACCCGCACGTCGGCTTCGGCGGCGGCGGCGTGCACTTCTGCCTCGGGGCGCACGTCGCCCGGGCGCAGCTGCGGGCGATCTTCGGCGAGCTGCTGCGGCAGCTGCCGGGCATCGAGGCCGGCGATCCGACCTACGTGGCGGGCAATTTCGTGCACGCCGTCCGCAGCATGCCCTGCACGTTCTAACGCGTTGCCAGCGGCGACAATTCGTCGGCCAACAGGGTCAGTAGCTCGGAACAACCGCCGTCGACCTTGACCGTTGCCAGCTCATCGCCGCGGGTTTCGCCGCGGTTGACGATCGCGATCGGCGTGCCCAGCGCGGCGGCGTGCCGCACGAATCGGTAGCCGGAGAAGACCGTCAGCGACGAGCCGGCGACCAGCAGGGCATCGGCCTCATCGACCAGTGAATACGCTTGAGCGACAACGTCTTTGGCGACATTTTCGCCGAAGTAGACGATGTCCGGCTTGAGCATGCCGCCGCAGCGCGGGCAGTCGAGGTAGCGAAACGACGCGGTGTCGCCGACGACGGCGTCGGCGTCGGGAGCCACCGCCAGGCCGCCGACCGCTTCGGCCCGCTCGATGAAGCCCGGGTTGAGCGCTTCGAGCCGGTCGGCCAGCGCCGCGCGGCTCATGGTGTAGCCGCAGCTCAGGCAGACCACCCGCGCGTAGGTGCCGTGCAGGTTGACCACGTTGCGGCTGCCGGCCTTGGTGTGCAGCAGGTCGACGTTCTGGGTGATCACCCCCGTCACCACACCGGCGCGCTCGAGGTGGGCCAGCGCGCGGTGCCCGGCGTTGGGCTGGGTGTCGTCCATGTGCCGCCAGCCGACGTGGTTGCGCGCCCAATAGCGCTGGCGGAACACCGGATCCGACGTGAATTGGCGGATGGTCATCGGATTGCTCGGCGGTGAATCGGGCCCGCGGTAGTCGGGAATCCCGGAATCGGTGGACAGGCCCGCGCCCGTCAGCACCGCGATCCGGCGGCCGGCGAGCAGCGCGACCAGTTCCGGAGCTTCGGCGCGGCGGCTGGTCACCCCATCCAGGGTACGGACCCTAGCCCAGGCACTCCGCGGCCGTAGTGAGCTCCGCGGACATGTTCTGCTCCATCATCTTGCACGCCGCTTCGGCCAGCCCGGCGTCGATGCCGGCGACGGCGTCGGTCGGGATCACGACGGGAAAATGGCGCACGTAGGCATCGAGCGCGGTGTAGAGGATGCACTGCTCGGTGACCTGCCCGGCGATGATCAGCCGCTTGGTCTCCAGCCGGTTGAGCAGGTACGCCAGCGCGGTCGCGTAGAAGGCGCTGTGGCGCACCTTGGTCATCACCCGGAGGTCGCCGGCGGGAACGATGGGCTTGACCAGATCGGGCCGGGCGCCGTCCAGCGCGGCGCTGACGATGTCGGAGAACTGGGCGGCGAAGTCGCCGTAGTTGTCGTTGACGTAGATCAGGTCGACCTCGTCGGATTCGCGTGCGCGGCGGATCAAATCGGCCAAGGGGTCGATGATCTTGGCCACATTGGGTATTAGGTCCTCAGCATCGGGATGCTCATAGGTGTTCATCATGTCGACCACCACCACGGCCGTATCGCTCATGATGGAGGGGATACCCGGCGGCCACGGGTTGACACCGGTCAGGCGACAATGGAAGGGCGATGGACTTCTACAACGCTTACAGCCAGGGCTTTGTCCGGGTCGCCGCGTGCACCCATCACACCACGATCGGCGATCCGGCGGCCAACGCCGAGTCGGTCTTACGGCTAGCGCAAGAGTGCCACGAGGACGGCGTCGCGGTGGCGGTGTTCCCGGAGCTGACGCTGTCGGGGTACTCCATCGAGGACATCGTGATGCAAGACCTGTTGCTCGACGACGTCAAAGCCGCCGTCGAGACCATCGTCGCGTCCTCCAGCGATCTGCTGCCGGTGCTGGTCGTAGGGGCCCCGCTGCGCTATCGGCACCGCATCTACAACACCGCGGTGATCATCCACCGCGGCACGGTCCTCGGAGTGGTGCCGAAGTCGTACCTACCCACGTACCGGGAGTTCTACGAGCGCCGCCAGATCGCGGCCGGGGACGACGAGCGCGGCACCATCCGGATCTGCGACGCCGAGGTTCCGTTCGGCCCGGACCTGTTGTTCGCCGCGTCGGACATCGCCGACTTCGTGCTGCACGTCGAAATCTGCGAGGACATGTTCGTGCCGATCCCGCCCAGCGCGGAGGCGGCGTTGGCGGGCGCGACGGTGCTGGCGAACCTGTCCGGCAGCCCCATCACGATCGGCCGGGCCGAGGACCGCTGCCTGTTGGCCCGCTCGGCATCGGCGCGATGCCTGGCCGCCTACGTGTACGCGGCCGCAGGCGAGGGCGAATCGACCACCGACCTGGCGTGGGACGGGCAAACCATGGTGTGGGAGAACGGCGAACTGCTGGCCTCCTCCGAGCGCTTCCCCAAGGGAGAGCGACGCAGCGTGGCCGACGTCGACCTCGACCTGCTGCGCTCGGAACGGCTGCGCATGGGGACGTTCGACGACAACCGGCGTCACCACCGCGGGCCGGCCGAATCGTTCCGGCGCATCGCTTTTCGGCTGGACCCGCCGGGCGGCGACATCGGACTGCGTCGTGACGTCGAGCGGTTCCCGTTCGTTCCCGCCAACCGCGAACGGCTGGAACAGGATTGCTACGAGGCCTACAACATTCAGGTCTCCGGGCTCGAGCAGCGGCTGCGGGCCCTGGACTATCCGAAGATCGTCATCGGGATCTCGGGCGGCCTGGACTCGACGCACGCGCTGATCGTCGCGGCCCGCGCGATGGACCGGGAAGAGCGGCCGCGCAGCGACATCCTGGCGTTCACGCTGCCCGGCTTCGCGACCGGAGATCGGACCAAGCGCAACGCGATCGAGCTGTGCCGCGCCCTGGGTGTGACGTTCGAGGAAATCGACATCACCGAGACCGCGAAGCTGATGTTCGCCGAGATCGGCCACCCGTTCGGGCGCGGCGAGAAGGTCTACGACGTCACCTTCGAAAACGTCCAGGCCGGCCTGCGCACCGACTACCTGTTCCGGCTGGCCAACCAGCGCGGCGGCATCGTGCTCGGCACCGGTGACCTCTCCGAGCTGGGGCTGGGCTGGTCGACGTACGGGGTTGGCGACCAGATGTCGCACTACAACGTCAATGGCGGCGTCCCCAAGACGCTGATCCAGCACCTGATTCGCTGGGTCATCTCGTCCGGTCAGTTCGAAACCGACGTCACCGACGTGCTGCAGTCGGTGCTGGACACCGAGATCTCCCCGGAGCTCGTTCCGAGCGGCGAAGAGGAAGAGTTGCAGAGCAGCGAGGACAAGGTCGGTCCCTATGCGCTGCAAGACTTTTCACTCTTCCACGTGCTGCGCTTCGGCTTCCGGCCCTCGAAGATCGCGTTCCTGGCCTGGCACGCGTGGAGCGACCCCGACCGTGGCAACTGGCCGCCGGGATTTCCCGAGGAAAAGCGACCGACCTACTCGCTGAAGGAGATTCGGCACTGGCTGGGCGTTTTCGTGCAGCGGTTCTACTCGTTCAGTCAGTTCAAGCGCTCGGCGCTGCCCAACGGCCCGAAGGTGTCGCACGGCGGCGCGTTGTCGCCGCGCGGCGATTGGCGTGCCCCGTCGGACATGTCCGCCCGCATCTGGCTCGACGAAATCGAGCGGCAGATCCCCGAGGAATAGCGCGTTGCGGGCCCGCCCGGCAGCGCCGGACGGGCCCCCGGGCGTCCGCTCACGCCCGCGCGCGGCGCCAGCCCTGGTACTGCAGCTCGGCGAACACCAGCGTGTAGGCGCCGGCCGCCAGGTTCAAGGCGACGCCCGCCGAGGTCAGTGGGAAGACGTCGGTGAGCACCAGCACGACGGCGGCCACCGTGTACGCCACGTTGGCGATGATGACGGCCATGCCGGTGCGCAGGACCGACGGCCGCGCGGCGAGCGCGAACACGACCACGCCGTAACCGATCAGGAACGCGCCCATGGCGTACTCGAACCCCTTCGTCGTGCCCGAGAGCTCGGCGAGCCGGCCGGCCAGCGGGATACCGGCCAGACCGACCAGTCCGCTGATGGCGGCGTCGGCACGCATGGCAAGGCGAAGCAGGCCGTCGCGGGTGCCGGTGCGGTCAATCGTGGTGGCGGACATGATGTTCCTTTCGTCGATGGCTTGAACGCCTCCGACGCTGCCCGCTGACCACTGCCAGATCGACGCCAGACGCTGCCAACTACTGCCAACCGCAGGTCAGGCCAGTGATTCGAGCGCCGCGTCGATGGCGTCGGCAGCCGGCGCGCAGTCCCCGGCGCCGGCGACCAGCGTCGCCAGCGCGCCCGCGGCGCTGGCCCGCCGCAACGCCTGCAGCCGCTCGGCGGGCGTGCCCGGGTTGGGCGGCCAGCTTCCGGCCAGCACACCGGTGAACACGTCCCCGGCCCCGGTGGTGTCCACCGCCGTCACCGCGGGCGCGGGCACCACGAACTCGCCGTCGACGCCCGCGTACCGGGCGCCGCGCGCGCCCAGCGTGGTGACCAGGTGAGCGGGTCGCCAGGGCCACTTGCGGGCCTCGGCCTCGTTGGCGATCACCACATCGGCCAGGGTGGCAAGGTCGGACAACGAGCCCCGGTCCTGGCCGGCCGGCGAGGCATTGACGATGACGACCGCCCCCGCCGCGCGAGCCTGCCGCGCCGCCTCAACCGCCGCCGCCACCGGAATTTCCAACTGCGTCAATAAGACGTCGCAGCCGGCGATGGCCGTTCGTGCGGCGGCGCCGTCCAGCGACAGTCGCCCATTGGCGCACGGTGCGACCACGATGGTGTTCTCGGCGTCGGCGTCGACGACGACGATCGCCGTGCCGCTCGAACCGGGCACCTCGGCCGTGGCGTCCAATCCCACGCCGTTGTCCCGCAGGTGCGCGCGTAACCGCTCGGCGGCCGGGTCGTCGCCGACGGCCCCCACGAACTGCACCCGCGCGCCCGCCCGGGCCGCCGCCACCGCCTGATTGCCACCCTTGCCGCCCGGCGCGTAGGCCAACTCCGACGCCAGCACCGTCTCGCCGGGGCGCGGAAGCGCTTCGACGCGCAGCGACACGTCCATGTTCACGCTGCCGATCACGCAGACTCGTGGCATCATCGGTTGCCCGGGCCAAAACGTTTGCGGTGACGCCGTTTTGGAGCGTGCGTCAGCATCCGCAATCCTCGCCCCGCCACGCCTCGACACCCTCCCGGACCGCGACGCCGGCGATCGCGAGCCCCACCACCGGGTCCAGCCACCAGCCACCCGGCCACACGGCGATCACGGCCAGCGTCAGCAACACCGCGGCGGACTGCGCGGCGCACAGATAGTTCTGGGTGCCCTCCCCGGCGGTGGCCCGCGAGTCCAGGCGCCTGGCGAGCGCGCGCTTGGCCCAGCCCAGCAGCGGCATCAGCACGAGCGCAACGGCGGTCAACACCATCCCGATCACCGTCGTCTCGGGGCGGGCCCCGGAAAGCAGGTTGCGGACCGATTCGAACGCGATGTAGGGCGCGATGAGCCAGAACGAAATGGCCACCCCGCGCTGGGCCCGCCGCTCGGAGGTCTCCGACAGCGTGCGTGAGCCCGAGAACCGCCAGACGACGATCACACTGGCCAGTCCCTCGACCGCGCTGCCGAGCGCCCAGCCGATCAGGGAGACGGACCCGGCGGTGAACCCTTGCCACAGGCCCAGGGCGCCCTCCGCGCACATCCAGAGCAGGCTCACCCACGCCAGCCGGCGCGCCCAGCGCGCCGCCCGAACCCATTCGGCGTCCCGGCGTCGGGTGGTTGCCACGTCGGCCGCCGCGGAGCCGCAACCCTGGGCGCACCCGTCGCTCATAGCGCCAAGGATAAGTGCCCGCTGCCCGGTGAGTTAAGTGCCGTTCTTCCCGTCGAACGCTTTGCCGCAATCCCCCATATCTTGCAACGCGCGCGCTAATGTGCTGCGTGAGCGATGCTGCGTGTCCGAGGAAGGGCGAAGTTTCAGTGACATCGAGCGAGCTGCAAGACGCTGAGCCGGCTTCGCAAACCGCACCGGCCCCCACCCGGGTGGAAACGGCTGGGACGCAGGAAGACGAGGCTCGCAAGCACCATAAGTTTCGCCGTCGCCGGCTTTTCCGCATCGGCATTCAATCCAAGCTCCTGCTGACGCTGCTGCTCTGCAGCATCCTGTCGATCGGGGTGATCGGCTTCATCGGGGCGTCGTCGGGGCGCAACGCCTTGCGCCAGGTCGAATCCGAGCGACTCATCGAGTTGCGCGAGTCGCAGGCGCGGCAGGTGCAGTCGCTGTTCCGGGAGGTGACGAATTCGCTGATCGTCTACAGCGGCGGGTTCTCCATCGTCGAGGGCGCGGCGGCGTTCACCGAGGGTTTCGCGCAGTTGTCCAACGCGACGATCACGCCGGCCCAGCAGCAGGCGCTCGTCACCTACTACGACGAAAACATGATCCAACCGATCAGGCGGATCACCGGCGACGAGCTCGATCGCAACGCGATCTTCCCGAGTTCCAATGCGCAGAAGTATCTTCAGGCGCACTACACCGCGCCGTACCCGTTGGTCTCGGAGGCGCGAAAGGTCGACGACGCCGGCGACGGCAGCGCCTGGTCGGCGGCCAACGCCCGCTACGGCTTCTACATGCGCAACATCGTCACGCATTTCGAGTTCCCGGACGCGCTGTTGCTGGATATGCAGGGCAACGTCGTGTACTCGGTGAACAAGGGCCCGGACCTCGGCACCAACATCCTCACCGGCCCCTACCGGGAATCGAATCTGCGAGACGCGTATCAAAAAGCGCTGCGCTCCAACGACATCAACTTCGTCTGGATCACCGACTTCCAGCAATACCAGCCACAGCTGGACGCCCCAACGGCGTGGGCGGTGTCCCCGGTCGGGATGAACGGCAAGGTCGACGGCGTCATGGCGCTGCCGTTGCCGATCTCGAAGATCAACCGGATCATGACCGCCGACAAGCGTTGGGAGGCCGCCGGCATGGGGCCGGCAACGGAGACGTACCTCGCCGGCCCCGACGGCCTGATGCGTTCCGACTCAAGGCTTTTCCTGGAGGACCCGGCCGAGTACCGGCGCGAGGCCGTGGCGGCGGGCACCCCGCCTGACGTCGTGGACGAAGCGATCCGCCTGGGCGGGACCACGCTGGTGCAGCCGGTCCAAACCGCGGGTCTTCGTGCGGCCCAACGCGGGCAGTCCGGGGTCATCAGCGCCACCGACTACCAGGGCAACCGGGAGCTGGAGGCCTACGCGCCGCTGACGGTGCCGAACTCCGATCTGCACTGGTCGATCCTGGCGACGCGGGACAACTCGGACGCGTTCGCGCGCCTGGGCAGGTTCAGCAGGACGCTGGTGCTGGCGGTGGCGATCATGATCTTCGCCATCTGCGTCGCGTCCATGGTGTTGGCCCAGCTCATGCTGCGGCCGATCCGCCGCCTGCAGGCCGGGACCCAGAAGATCACCTCCGGGGATTACGAGGTCAGCATCCCGGTGACCACGCGGGACGAAATCGGAGACCTGACTGGGGCTTTCAACGAGATGAGTCGCAATCTCGCGATCAAGGAGGAGTTGCTCAACGAACAGCGCCGGGAGAACGATCGCCTGCTGCTTGCGCTGATGCCCGAGTCCGTCGTCCAGCGGTATCGCGAAGGCCAGGAGACCATCGCGCAGGAACACCAGGACGTGGCGATCATCTTCGCCGAAATCGTCGGGCTCGACGAGATCTCCGGGGATGTGTCGGGAGACGAATTGGTCGGCATCGTCGACGAACTGTTCCGGCAGTTCGATTCGGCGGCCGAATCCCTTGGCGTCGAGCGGATCCGCACCTTCCACAACGGCTACCTCGCCAGCTGCGGGGTGGTGACGCCGCGGCTGGACAGCATCCACCGCAGCGTCGACTTCGCCGTGGAGATGCGCCAGATCATCGAGCGGTTCAACAGCCAAACGGGTCACGAGTTGCGCCTTCGGGTGGGCATCAACACCGGCAACGTCATCAGCGGACTGGTCGGCCGATCCGGACTGGTCTACGACATGTGGGGCGCCGCGGTGAGCCTGGCCTATCAGATGCAGAGTGGCTCAAGCCAATCCGGCATCTACGTCACGTCGCAGGTGTACGAGGCGATGCGTGACGTGCGGCAGTTCGCGCCGGCAGGCACCATATCGGTCGGTGGAACCGACCAGCCGATCTACCGGCTGTCGGAGCGATAATGAACCTCTTCGGCTCATCGTGGTTCTACTGGGCCATCGGCGTCGCGATCGGATTTCCGGTCGCGTTGATCCTGCTGACCGAGTTGCATCGCACGCTGGTTCGCCGCCACAGCCACCTCGCCCGGCAGGTGAGCCTGCTGCGCAACTACCTGCTGCCGCTCGGCGCGCTGTTGCTGCTGCTCGTCAAGGCTTCGCAGGTGCCGGCCGGCCAGGGCTCGGTGCGGATCCTGACCACGGTGTTCGGCCTGCTGGTGCTGGTGCTGGTGCTTTCGGCGCTGAACGCGACCGTGTTCGAGGGTGCGCCCGACGACAGTTGGCGCAAGCGACTGCCGGCCATCTTCCTCGACGTCGCCCGTTTCGGGGTCATCGGTGTGGGGCTGACGCTGATGCTGTCGGTCATCTGGGGTGTCCGGATCGCCGGTTTGTTCACCGCGCTGGGCGTCACGTCGGTGGTCATCGGCCTGATGCTGCAGAACTCCGTCGGGCAGATCGTGTCCGGCTTGTTCATGCTGTTCGAGCAGCCGTTCCGCATCGACGACTGGTTGGACACCGGCACGGTGCGCGGGCGTGTCGTCGAAGTCAACTGGCGGGCCGTGCACATCGACACCGGCAACGGCATCCGCATCATGCCCAACTCGATGCTGGCCAGCACCTCGTTCACCAACCTCAGTCGGCCCTCGCGCGCGTACGACTGCGCGATCACAACGAAGTTCGCGCCCGGCGATTCGCCGGACAAGGTGTGCGCGATGTTGACCCGGGTCGCCGGCGCGCTACCGGCCCGCAGACCCGAAGTGCCGCCGAGCACCGTGGCCCTCGGCGGCGCCCAATACCGCACGACGATCCGGCTGGTGTCGCCCGCCGACGCCGAGGCGACCGAGGCCACCTTCCTGCGCTGGGTCTGGTACGCCGCGCGCCGGGCGCGCCTGCGCTTGGACGGCACCGAGGACAACTTCTCCACCAAGCGACGGGTGGAGAAGGCGTTGCGCACGGTGGTGGCGCCGGCGTTGCGGCTGAGCCACATCGATCAGCAGTCGCTGGTGCCGTACGCGAAACTCGTCCGCTACGGTGCCGACGAGATCCTCGAGTACGCCGGTCAGGTGTCGTCGGGAATGACCTTTCTGGTGGCCGGCCGGGTGCGGCTGACCGCGAGGACCGAAGACGGGTCGATGGTTCCGGTCACCATCCTGGACGAGGGGTCGTTCCTCGGCCTGACCGCGCTGACCCGCCAGCCCAACCTCGCCGGCGCTTACGCGCTGGACGAGGTGACCGCCCTGCAGATCGATCGGGAGCACCTGGAGCATCTGGTGATGCGAAAACCGTTGCTGCTTCAAGACTTAGGCCGGCTGATCGACGAGCGGCAAGCCAAGGTGCGTCAGGTCAGTGGGCGTGAGCGGCTCGGGCCGGCCCGCGCCGAGGCGCAGGATTCCGCCAAGCCGCTGCGCTGAGGAGAACGCGGGTGCCGCGCCCGGCCCCGGCGTTACGGGACGAGCGCATGCCGTAAATACCCGGGCCGCCGCACCTGGCCGGTTGTGGCCCGATACCCTGGTTCAATGAGTCTGCAAGCACCATCGCTGCCTGACTTGCGCCGGGAGGTCCACAACGCCGCGCGGCGTGCCCGGGTCGCCTCCCGCGTCCTCGCGTTGTTGCCGACGGTCGCCAAGGACCAGGCGCTGCGGTCCGCGGCCGACGCGATTGCCGCCCACACCGACTTGATCCTGTCGGCCAACGCCGAGGATCTCAGCGCCGCGGAAGCCGCGGGCACACCGACCGCGATGCTCGACCGGTTGGCGCTGGACGCCAAGCGGGTCGAGGGAATCGCCGCCGGGCTGCGGCAGGTCGCCGGCCTGCCCGACCCGGTCGGGGAGGTGCTGCGCGGCTACACCTTGCCCAACGGTTTGCATCTGCGGCAGCAGCGCGTGCCGCTCGGCGTCGTGGGCATGATCTACGAAGGCCGGCCCAACGTCACCGTCGACGCCTTCGGCCTGGCGCTCAAGTCCGGAAACGCGGTGTTGTTGCGCGGGAGTTCGTCGGCTGCCCGGTCGAACCAGGCGCTGGTCCAGGTGCTGCGCGCCTCGCTGGTCAGCGAGGACCTGCCCGCCGATGCGGTGCAATTGCTTTCGGCCGAGGACCGCGCCACGGTGACACACCTGATCCAGGCCCGCGGTTTGGTCGACGTGGTGATCCCGCGTGGGGGAGCGAGCCTGATCAACGCGGTGGTCCGCGACGCGCAGGTGCCCACCATCGAGACCGGGGTCGGCAACTGCCACGTGTACGTGCACGAAGGTGCCGATCTGGAGCTCGCGGAGCGAATCCTGCTGAATTCCAAGACCCGTCGGCCCAGCGTCTGCAACGCCGCCGAGACGCTGTTGGTCGACGCCGCGATCGCCAAGAAGGCGCTGCCTCAGCTGCTCAGCGCCCTGCAGGACGCCGGAGTGACCGTGCACGGCGGGATTTCGGCGGACGCCGCGGAGGACGACCTGCGCCGCGAGTATCTGTCGATGGACATCGCGGTCGCGGTGGTCGACGGCATCGACGCCGCGATCGCCCACATCAACGAGTACGGCACCGGGCACACCGAGGCCATCGTCACCAGCAATATGGCTGCGGCGCAACGGTTTAGCGACGGTGTGGACGCCGCCGCGGTGATGATCAACGCGTCGACGGCGTTCACCGACGGCGAGCAGTTCGGTTTCGGCGCCGAAATCGGCATCTCCACCCAGAAATTGCATGCGCGCGGTCCGATGGGGCTGCCGGAGCTGACCTCGACCAAGTGGATCGCGTGGGGTGACGGGCAAGTCCGCCCCGCCTGACTTCCGTGTTTTAGGAGAACTGAGATAGTGAGCGTGCCCGCCCGGCCCAAGCCGTTGTTCGCCGACATCGACGACGTATCGCGGCGGTTGGCCGAGACCGGTTATCTGCCGGACACCGCCACCGCGACCGCGGTGTTCCTGGCCGACCGGCTGGGCAAGCCGTTGCTGGTGGAGGGCCCGGCCGGCGTCGGCAAGACGGAGCTGGCCCGCGCCGTCGCCCAGGCCACCGACTCCGGACTGGTCCGCCTGCAGTGCTACGAGGGGGTCGACGAGGCGCGCGCGTTGTACGAGTGGAACCACGCCAAGCAGATCCTGCGCATCCAGGCCGGCTCCGGGGACTGGGACCAGACCAAGGACGACGTGTTCAGCGAGGAGTTCCTCCTGCAGCGCCCGCTGCTGACCGCCATCCGGCGCACCGAACCCACGGTGCTGCTGATCGACGAGACCGACAAGGCGGACATCGAGATCGAGGGCCTGCTGCTCGAGGTGCTGTCCGACTTCGCGGTGACCGTTCCCGAACTGGGCACCATCACCGCCGAGCGGACGCCGTTCGTGGTGTTGACCTCCAACGCCACCCGCGAACTGTCCGAGGCCCTCAAGCGTCGATGCCTGTTCTTGCACATCGACTTTCCCAGCCCCGAGCTGGAACGCCGGATCTTGTTGTCGCGGGTGCCCGAGCTGCCGCAGCACCTCGCCGAGGAACTGGTGCGCATCATCGGGGTGTTGCGCGGCATGCAGCTCAAGAAGGTGCCGTCCATCGCCGAGACGATCGACTGGGGCCGCACCTTGCTCGCGCTGGGCCTGGACACCATCGACGACGCCGTCGTCGCGGCCACCCTAGGGGTGGTCCTCAAGCATCAATCCGACCAGCAGCGCGCGGCCGGGGAGCTCCGGCTCAATTAAGGAAAGGGCTCAACAAAGATGGCCGCCCGCCGCATCCGCCCCACCCGGCCGCTCGCCCCGCACGGGCTGGCCGGCCACCTGGTGGGTTTCGTGGAAGCGCTTCGCGGAGTGGGCATTTCGGTGGGACCGTCCGAGACCGTAGACGCCGGCCGAGTGATGGCCACCCTTGGTCTGGGCGATCGTGAGGTGCTGCGCGAGGGCCTCGCGTGCGCGGTGCTGCGCCGCCCCGAACACCGCGACACCTACGACGCCATGTTCGACCTGTGGTTCCCCGCGGCGCTGGGCGCGCGCGCGACGGTCACCGACGAGGAAGGCGACGGAACCCCGGGCGACGACTCGTTGCCGCCCGACGACGTCGAGGCCATGCGCCAGATGCTGCTGGATCTGCTCAACGAGAACCCCGACCTGGCCGACATGGACGAGCGGCTGGTCGCCATGGTCGCGCGGATCGTGGAGGCCTACGGCAAATACAGTTCCAGCCGCGGCCCGTCGTTCTCCTCCTACCAGGCGCTCAAGGCGATGGCCCTGGACGAGCTGGAGGGCAAGCTGCTGGCCGGACTGCTCGCCCCGTATGGCGACGAGCCCACTCCCACCCAGGAGCAGATCGCCAAAGCGCTTGCCGCGCAGCGGATCACCCAGCTGCGCAAGATGGTCGACGCCGAGACGAAACGGCGCACCGCCGAACAGCTGGGCCGCGACCACGTCCAGATGTACGGCATTCCACAGCTTTCCGAGAACGTCGAGTTCTTGCGGGCATCCGGCGAACAGCTGCGCCAGATGCAACGGGTGGTCGCCCCGCTGGCCCGCACCCTGGCCACCCGGCTGGCGGCGCGGCGCCGGCGCAGCCGCGCCGGGGTGATCGACCTGCGCAAGACGCTGCGCAAGTCGATGTCCACCGGCGGCGTGCCGATCGACGTGGTGCTGGCCAAACCGCGGCCGGCGCGACCGGAACTGGTGGTGCTGTGCGACGTGTCCGGCTCGGTTGCCGGATTCAGCCACTTCACCCTGCTGCTGGTACACGCTCTGCGCCAACAGTTCTCGCGGGTCCGGGTGTTCGCGTTCATCGACACCACCGACGAGGTGACTCACATGTTCGGGCCGGAGGCCGATCTGGCCGTGGCGATCCAGCGGATCACCCGGGAGGCCGGCGTGTTCAGCCGTGACGGGCACTCCGACTACGGCAACGCCTTCGCGTCGTTCGTGCAGGCGTTCCCCAACGTGCTGTCGCCGCGCAGCTCGCTGCTGGTGCTCGGCGACGGCCGCACCAACTACCGCAATCCGGAGACCGAGCTGCTGTCCCACATGGTGACCGCGAGCCGGCACGCGCACTGGCTCAATCCCGAGCCCAGGCATCTGTGGGGCAGCGGCGACTCGGCGGTGCCGCGCTACCAGGAGGTCATCGCGATGCACGAATGCCGGTCGGCCAAGCAGCTGGCCGCGGTGATCGACCAGTTGCTGCCGGTCTAAGGGCGGTTCCCGCGTCGCCCAGCGTCACGCCAGCGTGGCGGGGAGGGCCGAGAGTCACGCCAGCGTGACCCCCGGCGGCGTTCGCCGGGGCCGCTGTGGCCGCTGTGACGAAATCGGGCCGGATCGCCGCCTCAAGTAAGCTGGCAAACCGTGCAAAAGCAGCTTCGCAGGCTCGGCGTGATGGGTGGGACGTTCGATCCCATCCATTACGGGCACCTGGTCGCCGCCAGCGAGGTCGCCGACCTGTTCGACCTCGACGAAGTCGTGTTCGTGCCCAGCGGTCAGCCCTGGCAGAAGGACCGCGAGGTTTCGGCCGCGGAGGACCGGTATCTGATGACGGTGATCGCCACCGCCTCCAACCCCCGCTTCTCGGTGAGCCGGGTCGACATCGACCGCGCCGGGCCCACCTACACCAAGGACACGCTGCGGGATCTGCAGGCCCTGAACCCGGATTCGCAGCTGTACTTCATCACCGGCGCCGATGCGCTCGCTTCCATCCTGTCGTGGCAGGGCTGGGCGGAGATGTTCGACTTGGCGCGGTTCGTCGGCGTCAGCCGGCCCGGATACGAGCTGCGGCGCGAACACATCACCGGCGTGCTGGGCGAGCTGGAAGACGATGTGCTGACGCTGGTCGAGATTCCGGCGCTGGCGATCTCGTCGACCGATTGCCGCCTGCGCGCCGAACAGCGTCGGCCCCTGTGGTACCTGATGCCCGACGGTGTCGTGCAATACGTCTCCAAGCGCCGGCTGTATCGCGCCGCTGAACCATCGAAGGACACCGTGAGCCGATCGAGCCTGCCCGCCGGGAACAACCCATGACCGCCACCCCGGAAGCCATCGACATGGCGACGGTGGCCGCCGGCGCGGCCGCCTCGAAGCTGGCCGACGACGTCGTCGTGATCGACGTGTCGGGTCAGCTGGTCATCACCGACTGCTTCGTCATCGCCTCCGCGTCCAACGAACGACAGGTCAACGCCATCGTCGACGAGGTCGAGGAGAAGATGCGCAGGGCGGGCTACAAGCCGGCCCGACGGGAGGGCACCCGGGAGGGCCGCTGGACGCTGCTGGACTACCGCGACATCGTCGTGCACATCCAGCACCAGGACGACCGCGACTTCTACGCCCTGGACCGGTTGTGGGGCGACTGCCCGGTGGTGCCCGTGGATTTGGCCGAGGGCCCCGAGGATTCAGCGGACGCGCAATGACCATTCGTCGCCTGATCATGTTGCGGCACGGGCAAACCGAGTTCAACGCCGGCAGCCGGATGCAGGGCCAACTGGACTCCGAACTCAGCGAGCTCGGGCGGGCCCAGGCGATCGCGGCCGCCGAGGTGCTCGGCAAGCTGCAGCCGCTGCTGATCGTGTCGTCGGACCTGCACCGCGCCTACGACACCGCCGTGCGGCTAGGGGAGCGGACCGGCCTGCCGATCCGAGTCGACCAGCGGTTGCGCGAGACCCATCTCGGGGACTGGCAGGGGTTGACCCATACCGAGGTCGACGCCCAGGCCCCCGGGGCCCGGCTGGCCTGGCGCGAGGACGCCACCTGGGCGCCGCATGGCGGCGAAAGCCGCGTCGACGTGGCCGCCCGCAGCGTGCCCTTGGTTGCCGAATTGGTCTCCGGCGAACCGGAATGGGGCGACCCCCAGCACGCCGACAGGCCGGTGGTGCTGGTGGCCCACGGCGGCCTGATCGCCGCGCTGTCGGCCGCGCTGCTGAAGCTCCCGGTCGCCAACTGGCCGGTGCTGGGCGGCATGGGCAATGCCAGCTGGGTGCAGCTTTCCGGCCATTCCGACGACGACGCGGCGGGTTTCGACGGCATCCGCTGGCGCCTCGACGTCTGGAACGCTTCGGCGCAGGTGTCCAACGATGTCCTCTGACGCCCGGCCCACGCTACTGATCTTCGCCGATTCCCTGGCCTACTACGGGCCCACCGGCGGCCTGCCCGCCGACGACCCCCGGATCTGGCCGAATATCGTTGCCGCCAAACTGGGTTGGGACGTCGAACTCATCGGACGCATCGGCTGGACCTGCCGTGACATCTGGTGGGCGGCGACCCAGGACCCGCGCGCCTGGGCGGCGCTGCCCCGGGCGGGCGCCGTCATTTTCGCCACCGGCGGCATGGATTCGCTGCCGTCGGTGTTGCCGACCGCGTTGCGCGAGCTGATCCGCTACGTGCGCCCGCCGCGGTTGCGGCGCTGGGTCCGCGACGGATACGGCTGGCTGCAACCCCGGCTCTCGCCGGTGGCCCGGTCCGCGCTGCCGCCGCACCTCAGCGCCGAATACCTCGAACAGACCCGCGGGGCAATCGATTTCAACCGCCCCGGCATCCCGATCGTCGCGTCGCTGCCGTCGGTGCACATCGCCGACACGTACGGCCGGGCCCACCATGGCCGCGCGGGGACCGCGGCCGCGATCACCGAGTGGGCGCAAAGCCACGACGTTCCCCTGGTGGATCTCAAAGCCGCTGTCGCCGAACAAATCATGTCCGGGCGGGGAAATCCCGACGGCATCCACTGGAATTTCGAAGCCCATCAGGCGGTCGCCGAGCTGATGCTGAAGGCGCTGGCCGAGGCGGGCGTGGCGACGATGCAGTGGGGGCAGCGCCCGCTTGCGGGGGACGCGCAGCGCGATGAGGAGAAGCCGCGCAATCAGGCGTTGCAAAAGGCACCAGTGGCGACCGATAAGCCACACTCGTGACCGTCGTGGTGGTGACCGACGCGTCGGCGCGCCTACCGGCCGACCTGCTCGACCGGTGGGCGATACGCGTTGTGCCGCTGCACATTCTGCTCGACGGAGTCGATCTGCGCGATGGTGTGGACGAGATCCCCGACGACGTCTACAAGCGCCATGCCACCACCGCGGCAGCCACGCCGGCCGAACTCGCCGACGCCTATCAGCAGGCGCTGGCCGACAGTGGCGGGGACGGCGTGGTGGCGGTGCACATTTCGTCCGGGTTGTCGGGGACCTGCGGCGCCGCCGAACGGACCGCCGCCGACCTGGACCCCCGCGTGCGGGTGGTCGACTCTAAGACCACCGCGATGGGCACCGGCTTCGCGGCGCTGGCCGCCGCGCGGGCCGCGGCCGCCGGCGGCGACCTCGACGCGGTCGCCGAGGCGGCGACCGTGGCCGCCCGGCACAGCCACGCGTTCATGGTCGTGCACCGGCTGGACAACCTGCGCCGCAGCGGGCGGATCGGCGGGGCCACCGCGTGGCTGGGCACCGCGCTGTCGCTCAAGCCGGTGCTGCGCATCGACGACGGCAAACTCGTTCTGGCGCAACGGGTGCGCACAGTCAGTCACGCGACGGAGGCGATGATCGACCGGGTCTGCGAGGTGGCCGGCGACCGCGCGTGCGCGCTGGCGGTGCATCACGTCGCCAACCCGGACGGTGCCAAGGAGGTGACGGCGACGCTGGCGCGGCGGTTACCCGCCTGCGAGCCGGCGATCATCACCCCGTTAGGGCCGGTGCTGGCGTTGCACGTCGGCGCGGGAGCCGTCGCGGTCGTCGTGCAGCCGCCGACTTAAGCCGGCACCGCGCGCCGGGCGTTGTCCCCGCGCGGGTGCACCACCTGCGGCCACCAGAACCAACGGCCCAGCAGCGTCGCGATCGACGGCATCAGCAACGTCCGCACGACGAGCGTGTCGAGCAGCAGACCGATGCACACCGTCGACCCGAACTGCCCCAGCACCCGCAAGTCGCTGCCCAACATGGCAGCCATGGTGAACGCGAACACCAGACCCGCCGCGGTCACCACCCCACCGGTACCCGCCATAGATCGGATGATTCCCGTCTTGAGGCCGGCATGGATCTCCTCTTTGAACCGAGAGACCAGTAGCAGGTTGTAGTCGGATCCGACGGCCAGCAGGATGATCACGGACAGCGCCATCACGATCCAGTGGATCCTGATGCCGAACAGGTCCTGCCAAATCAGCACGGACAGACCGAACGACGCCGCGATCGAGCTGGCCGCGGTGCCGACGATCACCAACGCGGCCACCACGCTGCGGGTGAGCAGCAGCATGATGATGAAGATCAGCGTCAGGGCGGACACCACGGCGATCATCAGATCGTACTTCTCGCCGTCGGCCATGTCCTTGAACGTCGCGGCGGTTCCGCCCAGATAGACCCGGGCGTCGGACAGCGACGATTGCTTCAGACCCTCCTGCGCGGCGGTGCGTTCGGCGTCGACTTGCGCAATGCCCTCCGGCGACATCGGATCACCCTGATGCGTGATGAAGAACCGCGCCGATTTACCGTCCGGCGACAAGAACATTCGAAGGCCGGTCTGGAAGTCCGGGTTGTCGAAGGCCTCGGGCGGCAGGTAGAAGAAGTCGTCGTTCTTCGATGCGTCGAAGCTTTGACCCATCACGATCGCGGTGTTGCTCATCGCCTCCATCTGGTCGATCATCGCCTTGAACGTCTGATACAGGGTCAAGGTGATGCCCCGGGTCGTCTTCAGCGTGTTGATCAGCGTCGGAAACAACTCGGTCAGGTCGCGTGAGGCCTTCGCGGTGTGCTCGATATCGGTTGTCAGGTAATGGAATTGCTCGGCGAGCTGATCGAATCCGTCGAACGTGTCGAACAGCGACCGCAACCCGATGCACAACGGAATGTCGTAGCAGTGCCGCTCCCAGTAGAAGTAGGAGCGCACGGGCCGGAAGGTGTCGTCGAAGTCCGCGATGTGGTCGCGCAGGGTATCGGTGATCTGCGACGTCACCGCCGTGGTCTTGGCGCTGTCCTCGGCGGCGTTGGCCAGGTCTTTGGACACCTCGTACTGGCGCTGCGTCGTCTCGATCTGGGTCTGCAGGTCGTCGGCCATCCGCAGGATGTCGGCGATGCGTTCCTTGAGGAAGCCCATGTTCTGCATCGTCGTCTGGCTTTGGATGCTGTTCTGGAACGGAATCGAGCTGTGCTGAATCGGGATGCCCAGCGGCCGGGTGATGTCCTGAACCATGGCGATGCCGAGCGTGCGCATCTCGTTCTTGGCGACCCGGTCCAAAACCAGCATGTCGGCCGGGTTCCGCATGTCGTGGTCGGATTCGACCATCAACAGGTCGGGGTTCATCCGTGCCTCCGAGAAGTGCCGGTTCGCGGCCTCTTGTCCTTGATTGGACGGCGCGGACAACGGCAGGTAATGGCGGTCGTTGTAGCTCGTGTGAAAGCTCGGCAGGGCGATCATGCCGACCAGCACGACCGCGGCGCTCACGGCCAAAACCGGTGCCGGCCAACGTACTACGGCGGTACCCACCCGGCGCCACAGCCGGCCACGCTTGGCCTGCCTCTCGAACAGGTGGAAGCGGCTGCCGACGAAGACCACCGCGGGCCCCAGCGTGACGCCGGCCAGCACCACGACGATCATGCCGATCGCCACGGGCGCGCCCATGGTGTTGAACCACGGTAGCCGCGAAAAGCTGAGGCAATAGGTCGCGCCCGCAATCGTCAGGCCCGAACCCAAGACGACCGGGGCGACGCCCTTGAAGGTGGTGTAGTACGCGGTTTCTCGGTCTTCGCCCGCGGCCAACGCCTCCTGATAGCGGCCGATCAGGAAGATGCCGTAGTCCGTCCCGGCGGCGATCGCCAACATGGTGAGGATGTTGGCGGCGAACGTGGTGAGCCCGAATGCGTTGTGGTACGCCAGGACCGCGACGACCCCCCGCGAACACGCCAGCGCGACAAAGGTCATGAACAGCTGCACCAGCGTCGTCACGATGGACCGGTACACCAGCAGCAACATGATCGCGATGGCGCCCAGGGTGAACAGCGTGATCTTGGCCAGGCTGGCGTTACCGATGATGTGCATATCGTCGGACAGCGCGGCAGGGCCCGTGACGTAGGCCTTCACGCCGGGCGGCGCCTTGTTCTCCTCGATCACCTTGCGGACGGAATCCACGGACTCGTTGGCCAGCGTGGTGCCCTGGTTGCCGGCGAGGTTCACCTGCACATAGGCGCTCTTGGCGTCGGCGCTCTGCGCACCCGCGGCCGTCAGCCGGTCGCCCCAGAAGTCCTGAATGTGCTGAATGTGCTTGGGATCCTGGCGGAGTTGCCGAATCAGCTTGTCGTAGTACTGGTGCGCGTCGGTGCCGAGCGGTTGCTGGCCCTCCAACACGATCATCACCGTGCTGTTGGAGTCGAATTCGTGGAAGTTGTGGCCCAGGCGCATCATCGCCTTCATCGACGGCGCGTCCAGCGGTGTCATCGGCGCCGAGTGGGCCTCACCGACTTTTTCCAGTGTCGGAACGATGACGTTCACGAGGACCGTCACGAACAACCAAACCAGGATGATCGGCACCGCGAAGATGCGGATCGCATGTGGCAGGTACGGGCGGTGACCCCGCTCGGCCTTGGACAGGCCCTTGGTGTTGATCGGGCCGGTGTCGGCCGCGCTCAGGTCGCGTTGGGTTTCGTTGCTCGCGTTGCTCATGCGGACTTCACCAGGCAGAAGGTCTGCGCGTTGTGGCCGTCGGAACTCCGCTGTTCGCGCACGACGCCGTCCACCGTGATCTTGCAGGTGATCTGACCGCTGTCGCTCTGCGCCATGATGTTGGCGCTGACCGACGGCAACGTCGTCGAGATGGTGGTCGACCACGGCAGCGGCGCGGCGTTCACCTGATGGGTGTTGGCGTTCTCGTCCCAGTAGTTGATGTTGGCGGTGGCGCCGGGCGGGCCGGTGATGTCGTACACCACGACCTTCGGGTTGAACTGCACGATTTCGATCCCCTTGCCGGCGTTCGCGTTGAGGTCCTGCGAGCCGAAGATCTTGTGAAGCCGCGACACGATCAATGCCGAAACGGCCAGGACGACCACCAAAACCAGGGGTATCCACGCCCGCTTGAGCACACGGGTCACGGTGGGAGTACGTGGACCCGAGCCTGGACTAGCCACCACCTGACCGCCTTCCGCTTGCCCGCCGTCCGGGCATTGCCGCAAAGCTCACCTATGTCGTCGACGACACCGCTGTCTTTTCGACTATTTGCTCAGCTAAGCACTGTAAACCTTAGTGCACGCAAGCGTTCCTCCGGGGCCCTTCGATGTGGCGAACGGCATACGCGCCTACCCCGCCACGCGGCCCGTGACCGGCGGTAAGTCGGCAAGGGTGACGATCCCGGGCTCGGCGGCCACCACGGCCGGGACCGCGTTGGTGACCGGCATCGCGGTGTAGATCATGCCCAAGCCCATGAACCCCGGCTCGGTCCAATCCTTGGGCGGCAGGCAGTGCAGCACCGTGCGCATGTTGGGCAGCCCGAACACCTGGATGACGTGGCCGTGCTCCAGCGGTTTGGGCGGGGTTACGTGACTGCCCATGGTCCAGTTGAACCCGACGCTGACCACGTTGCGGTCGCCCACCCAGCCCCGGTGGTAGCCATAGACGCCGCCGACGGTTCCCGCGGGAATGGTCATGAAGCCCAGATCGGAATCGCCGGTGGCGGCGGTGAAGGTCACGTCGAAGGTCATCCGGTCCAGCTTCGCCCCGATCGCGTCGGCCATCATGGCGGCCGATTCGGCGAAGACCTCGCTTTCGCGGCGCACGCTTTCCGCCAGGCCAGGCGTATCGGGATCCTGCGAAAAGCCCATCGCCGTCTGGGTTTCCGCCGATTCGTACGTCGAGCAGTCCACCGACTCGGTGATGCGGATTTCGTCGACGCGTTCACAGGCGCCGGACAACACCATGCCCACCATGTTCGTCATGCCCGGGTGCGCCCCGCTGCCGAAGATCGTCGAACCGCCTCGCTTGCAGGCGTCCGCGATGCGTTCGCGGTCCTCGGGCGTCTGCTTGCCGCCGGTGATCCAGGCCGCGCTGGAGCAGACGTTGACGCCCGATTCCAGCAACCGCACCAGTTCGTCGACGTTCGGCCACAAGGGGTTATAGCAACAGGCGTCGGGGCCCAGGGCGAGCAGCGCGTCGATGTCGTTGGTCGCCCGCACGCCGGTCGGTTCCGGCCAGCCGGCCAGTTCGGCGGCGTCGACCCCGACCTTGTCCGCCCCGTGTGCGTACACCCCGACCAGCTCCATGTCTCCCCTGCCGATGATCGCGTGCAGCGAGCGCCGCCCGATGTTTCCGGTGGTCCACTGGATCACCTTGAGCGGGCGGTCCATCGGGGGCTTGCTCATCGCGTCTCCTTTGACGGGTGGGGGATTCAGTCGCTGATATCGAAGCCGGCTATGACCTTGGTCGGGCGCAGCCGCACCACCAGTTCACCGGGGACGGCGTTGCGGCGGCCGAACTCCTCGGCGCGCCCGGCGCCCATGTACCGCGCGCCGGTCCGCGTCGCCACGTCCAGCACGTCGGCCGGCTCCTCGCCGAGCGCGACGACGCCCTGTACCTGAACGAACGAATACGGCGGATGGGGATCGTCGACGCAGATCACCGTGCGCGGATCACGGGCCAGGGCACGGCCTTTGGACGTGTCCCGGCCGGTGGTGAACGCCAGCTGGTCGCCGTCGACCACGAACCACACCGGCGCCACCAGTGGCCGCCCGTCGGCCGCGACGTAGCCCAGCATCCCGGTGCGGGTGCCCGCTGACAGGAACTCGACGACTCTTTGCGAGAGCTTGGCGGGCTCGGCCATCGGCTATAGCCGGGCCAGGTCGTAGTCGCCGAGGTGGTCGATGAGGTTGTGCAAGTGGTCGCCGGAGGTGCCCAGGGTGTGCTCGATCGCGGTGAGCCGGGCCGCATAGTGCGCCACCGGATATTCCGCGGTCACCCCGATCCCGCCGTGCAGCTGGATCGACTCCTGCGCGATGTGCCGGCCCGAGCGGCCGATCTGCAGCTTGGCGCGCGACGCGATCAGCGGGTCGAGGTTGCCGTCCGCGATGGACATCGACGCGTACAGGCTCATGCTGCGCGCCAATTCCAGCGACACGTACATGTCGGCGGCCCGCTGGGTGAGCGCCTGAAACTTGTTCAGTGTGACGCCGAACTGCTTGCGGCTCTTCAGGTAATCGGTGGTCAGCCGCAGCGCCTCCTCCATCGCCCCGAGGGCCTCGGCGCACAGCCCGGCCCGGATGCGGACGATGGCGTCGCGGATGGCAGGGGAGGCGTCGACCGCCTCGCCCAGGGGTTCGGCGGGGGTGGCGTCCAAGTCGACCTGCGCGCCACGCTGCCCGTCGAACGTCCGGTAGGGGTGCCGGGTCGGCGCTTCCGCGTCGACCAGGAACAGGCCGGTGCCGCCGTCGGGCAAGGCGGCGCTCACCACCAACGTGTCGGCGCAGTCACCGGCCAGCACCGGGTTCTTGCTGCCGGTCAACGCCCACGAATCTCCTTGCCGCACAGCCTTGGTGACCACGCCCTCGGTCGCCTTGCGGTGACCGGGCTCCAGGTGGGCGAAGGCGAGCAGCCGCTGGCCGGCCGCGACCTCGTCGAGCTGTTCCTTCTGGGCGTCGGTGCCCAGCTCGGCGATCAGCGCACCCGGCGCCAGCGCGGCGTGCAGGATCGGTTCGGGGGCCAGCCGGCGTCCCGCCTCGGCGAGCACGACCATGATCTCGATCTGGCCCGCCTCGTCCGGGTCGAAGCCGAGGCCGAGGATTCCGGTGTCGGCGAGCTGGCTCCACACCTCGCGGCTCCAGCCCAGATCGGTGCCGATCACCTTGTTGCGGCTCTCCGGGTCGTAGCTGCGCGACAGCAGATCGCGGGTGGTGTCGCGGAGCAGGGTCTGCTCGTCGGTCAACTGAAAGTCCATGGCAGCCTCACAATCCCAGGATGGTCGACGAGATGATGTTGCGCTGAACCTCGTTGCTGCCGCCGTAGATCGACGTCTTGCGGTAGTTGAGGTAGTGCGGCGCACTGTGTTGCGCCCAGGCCGGGGACGCGATGCCCTCGCCGTCGGCGGGCAGGGCGTCGGGGCCCGCCACCTCGACGAGCAGTTCGGTGGCCACCTGCTGCAGCTGGCTGCCGCGGAGTTTGAGCACCGACGACGCCGGGTTGGGCTGGCCGTTCGCGGAATCGGTGACCACCCGCGACTGCGTGAGTTCCAGTGCCAGCAGCTCGTTTTCGGCCTCGGCCAGCCGGGCGGCGAACAGGGGATCGGCGAGCAGCCCGGTCTCGGCGGCGTGCCTCTTCACCTCGGCGAGGCGCACCTTGGTCCGACCCACACCGGCGATGCCGGTGCGCTCGTTGCCCAACAGGAACTTCGCGTAGGTCCAGCCCTTGTTTTCTTCTCCGACAAGCTGATTGGCGGGCACGCGGACGTCTTCGAAGAAGATCTCGTTCACCTCGTGGCCGCCGTCGATCGTCTTGATGGGTCGCAGGGTGATGCCCGGCGTGTTCATGTCGAAGAGCAGGAACGAGATGCCGGCCTGACGCTTGGGCGCCTGCGGGTCGGTGCGCACCAGGCAGAAGATCCAGTCCGCGTACTGGCCCAAGGTGGTCCAGGTTTTCTGGCCGTTGACGACGTAGCTGTCACCGTCGCGGACCGCGGTGGTGCGCAGCGACGCCAGGTCCGAACCGGCTTCCGGCTCGGAGAACCCCTGGCACCACCAGATGTCGAGGCTGGCGGTCGGCGGCAGGAAGCGTTGTTTGATCTCCTCCGAACCGAATTCGGCGATCACCGGCCCCACCATTTTGGTGTTGAAGTTCAGCGGCTCCGGGACGCACGCCAGTTGCATCTCGTCGGCCCAGATCTGGTGCTGGGTGGCCGTCCAATCCTTGCCGCCCCATTCGACCGGCCAATTCGGCACCGCCAGACCGTGTTCGTGCAGGATCTTGTGGCTGGTGACGATGTCGTCGCGGTTCACCTCCGCCGAGCCCCGGCGCACCCGATCGCGCACCTCTTCGGGAATCTTGGTGGTGTAGATGGTGCGAAGTTCGTCGCGGAACGCGGCTTCCTCCGGTGTGAGCGCCAGTTGCACGGCGGCCTCCTGTCGTCTGGGGTGAACGTGGCTACCAGCTGGCTGGCGATGCGTTCGTGGTTCCATATTGACCCATCCCGCGGAGCGGTTGTGCACAGCCTCGGTTTAATCCCCAGTGGGCGCCGCGGCGCGGCCGCGCGGGGCCGATCCGGCGGCCGGCGCGCCTACGGTCGCGGCATGCGAATCGAACTTCCCGGCGAGCGTCTGCAGCGGCGGCTGGGCGCCGAAGCCGACACCGAGGCCGACGGTGCGGGGGCGACGTCCTTACAGGACGCCGCGGACGAGGACCAGAATTCGCTGCTGCCGCGCTGGCTGCCCGACGCAGCCCGGGATCGGGGCTGGGCGGCCAGGCTGCGCGCCGACCCGGGACGCGCGGGTGCCATCGGGCTGGCGATCGTGGCGGCGCTGGCCGTCCTCGTCACGGTGTTCACGCTGCTGCACGACCGGCCGGCGCCGGTGATGTCGGCCAAACTGCCGCCGGTGGACAAGGCGGCGACGGCCGGCCCCAAATCCTCGGCGAGCCCCGGCCCGGGCCCGGACCGGCCCGTGGTGGTGAGCGTGGTGGGTCTGGTGCACACCCCCGGCCTGGTCACCCTGGCGCCCGGCGCGCGGGTCGCCGACGCCTTGCAGGCCGCGGGGGGTGCGGTGAACGGGGCGGACACCATCGGGCTGAACATGGCGCGCCCGCTCGGCGACGGCGAGCAGATCGTCGTCGGGCTGGCTCCCGTGCCCGGGCAGCCGGCGGCGTTGGGGAGTTCGGTGGCATCCGCGTCGACGCCGACGCCGACGCCGAAGCCGGCGCCGCCGCGGTCCGGAACGGCCCGGCCGAAGCCGGGCGAGGTGCTCGACCTCAACACCGCGACCGCCGAGGACTTGGACGCCCTGCCCGGCGTCGGACCCGTCACGGCCGCCGCGATCGTCGCCTGGCGGCAGGCCAACGGCAAGTTCACCACCGTCGACCAGCTCGCCGATGTCGACGGCATCGGCCCGGCGCGGCTGGAGAGGTTGCGCGCGCTGGTCCGTGTCTGACGCCGCAGGGCCGGCCGGCCTCATCGACTCGGGCGCGACCCGCCTCGATGCGCGCCTGGTGCCCGCGGCGCTCACCTGTTGGCTGGTGACCGCCGCCGGCATCTGGTGGCCGATCGGCCGGACGGTGGCGGCGTGCTGCCTGGTGTTGCTCGCGGCCTCGGGCGCGCTGGCCTGCCGGGCCGGCGAGGCCGGGCGGTTGCGGGCGATGGCCGCCGGCCTGGCCGCGGTCGGGGTGGTCGGCGCGGGATTCGGGTTCGCGGTTGCACTGCGCGCCGAAGCGGTCGATCGGCACCCGATCACCGCGGCCTTCGGCACCGCGGCCCCGGTGACGCTCACCCCGACCGAGAGTCCGGTCCCGCTGGGTCGCGGCCGGCTGATGTTTCGCGCCACGCTGCAGCGCCTGCGCGACGCGCCGACCTCCGGCCGGGTGGTCGTTTTCGTGCGGGCGTCGGACTTCGACTCGGAAACCGACGGGCCGGTGGTGGGCCGGCCGATGCGGTTCACCGCACGAATCGGCCATCCGACCCGCCGCGACCTCACCGTCGCGGTGCTCAACGCCTCGGGCCGCCCGACCGTGGGCACCGCGAGCGCCGCGCAGCGCGCCGCGCACGCGGTGCGCGGCCGGTTCACCGCCGCCGTCCGTGGCGCGCTGCCCGCCGAGCAGGCGGCCATGCTGCCCGCCCTGGTCCTGGGCGACACCTCGGCGGTCACCGCCGAGACCGACCGTGACTTTCGCGCGGCCGGCATGACGCACCTGATGGCGGTGTCGGGGGCCAACGTGACCATCGTGTGCGCGGCCGTCCTGTTCTCGGCGCGCGTGATCGGCCCGCGGGCCGCCGTCGTCCTCGCCGGCGTCACGCTCGCCGCGTTCGTCGTCGTCGTGCAACCGACGGCGAGCGTGTTGCGGGCGGCGGTGATGGGCGCCATCGCGCTGCTGGGGATGCTGTCGTCCCGTCGGCGCCAGGCCATGGCGGCGCTGTGCGCCGCGGTGCTGGGATTGCTGGCGGTGGCCCCGCAGTTGGCCGTGGATGTGGGTTTCGCGCTGTCGGTGGTGGCGACGGCCGCGCTGGTCGTCATCGCGCCCCGCTGGTCGCGCTACCTGGCGGCCAGGGGCTGCCCCAAACCGCTGGCCGACGCGCTGGCGATCGCCGCCGCCGCGCACGTGGTGACCGCCCCGCTGGTGGCGGGCATCTCCGGGCGGCTCAGCCTGGTGGCGATCGCCGCCAACCTCGCGGCCGCACCGGTGATAGCGCCGATCACCGTGCTGGGCAGCGCGGCCGCCGTGCTGAGCGTGGCGTGGCCGTCCGGCGCCCAGCTGTTGGTCCGCTTCAGCGGGCCCGAAGTGTGGTGGGTGGTGCACGTGGCGCGGTGGTCGGCCGGCGCGCCCGCGGCGACGGTGCCGGTTCCCGCCGGGGCACCGGGCGTCCTGCTGGTGGCCGGGGCGACCGCGGCGATCGTCGTGCTGGTCGCGCGGCTGCGCGGCCGGCGCTGGTTCGGCCGGGCGGTCGGCCTGGCCGCGCTCTGTGTGCTGGCGTGGTGGTTGTCGGAGCTGTTGGATCCCCGAGCGGCGTAGTCGGTGCCTCGTGACACCATCGTGGGGTGAGCGAGGTTTCGCCGTTGCACCTGGTCCTCGGAGACGAGGAGCTGTTGGTCGAGCGGGCGGTGGCCGACGTGTTGCGGTCGGCGCGCAAGCGGGCCGGCATCGAGGACGTTCCGGTCAGCCGGATGCGGGCGGGTGACGTCAGCACCTACGAACTCGCCGAACTGCTGAGTCCGTCGCTGTTCGGCGACGAGCGGATCGTCGTGCTGGAGGCCGCCGGGGAGGCGGGAAAGGAGGCGGCCGCGGTGATCACCTCGGCCGCGGCCGACGTCCCGCTGGGCACCATGCTGGTGGTGGTGCATTCGGGCGCCGGGCGGGCCAAGGCGCTGGCCACCGAGCTGCAGTCACTCGGCGCCGTCGTGCACCCGTGCGCGCGCATCACCAAGGCCAGCGAGCGGATCGATTTCGTCCGCAAGGAGTTCCGCGCGCTGAAGGTCAAGGTCGACGAGGACACGGTGACCGCCATGCTGGACGCGGTCGGCTCCGACGTGCGCGAGCTGGCGGCCGCCTGCTCGCAACTGGTTGCCGACACGGGCGGGGTGGTCAATCCGGCGGCGGTGCGCCGCTACCACAGCGGCAAGGCCGAGGTGAAGGGGTTCGACATCGCGGACAAGGCGGTGGCCGGCGACGTCGCGGGCGCCGCGGAGGCGCTGCGGTGGGCGATGCTGCGCGGGGAGCCGCTGGTGGTGTTGGCCGACGCGCTGGCCGAGGCGATCCACACGATCGGCCGGGTCGGACCGCTGTCGGGGGATCCCTACCGGCTGGCGTCGCAGCTGGGCATGCCGCCCTGGCGGGTGCAGAAGGCCCAGAAGCAGGCGCGGTATTGGTCGCGCGACAGCGTGGCGGCCGCGATGAAGGTGGTGGCGACGCTCAACGCCAACGTCAAGGGGGCCGTCGCGGACGCCGACTACGCGCTGGAAGCGGCGGTCAGAAAGGTCGCCGAGCTGGCCGCCAACCGGAACCGATGAGCGGCGGGGCTCAGAGCTTGTTGAGCGCTCGGGCCAGGGCCGACTTCTTGTTGGCCGCCTGATTCTTGTGGATCACGCCCTTGCTGGCCGCCTTGTCCAGCTTGCGGTTGGTCGACGCGAGCAACTCCGTGGCCTTCTCTTTGTCGCCGGCATGGGTGGCCTCGCGGAACGCGCGAACGGCGGTGCGAAGCGACGACTTCACCGACTTGTTGCGCAGGCGAGCGCGCTCGTTGGTGCGATTGCGCTTCTGCTGCGACTTGATGTTGGCCACGCTTGTAGTTCCTTCTTCGAATCGACGTTTGGCTTGGGGCGCCGGATACCACCACGGCGACTGCCCAGGTTATCAGTCGGTTACGTTTTCTCCCAAAACGGGAACCCGTGGCCTGCCATAACGTCAATTTGAGGCAGCATCTTAAAAGTGAGTCTTCCTAGCCAGCTCGAGGAAACCAGGCGGGGGTTACGCGCCGCGCGCGCTGAGCGCATCTTCGGCGGCTACAACACGTCGTCGGACGTCTATTCGATGGCCTTTGACGAGATGTTCGACGGCCAGGGCGGCGTGCGGGGACCGTACAAGGGCATCTACGCCGAGCTCGCGCCGTCGGACGCCTCGGAGCTCAAGGCCCGCGCCGAAGCGCTCGGCCGCGCGTTCATCGACCAGGGCATCACGTTCTCGCTGTCGGGCCAGGAGCGGCCCTTCCCGCTCGACCTGGTGCCCCGGGTGATCTCGGCCGCCGAGTGGAGCCGGTTGGAGCGCGGCATCATCCAGCGGGTCAAGGCCCTGGAAATGTATCTCGACGACATCTACGGCGACCAGGAGATCCTCAACGACGACATCATCCCGCGCCGGCTGATCACGTCCTGCGAGCATTTCCACCGCCAGGCCGTCGGCATCGTCCCGCCCAACGGCGTGCGCATCCACGTCGCCGGCATCGACCTGATCCGCGACGAGAAGGGCAACTTCCGCGTCCTCGAGGACAACCTGCGCTCGCCGTCGGGCGTGTCCTACGTCATGGAGAACCGGCGCACCATGGCGCGGGTGTTCCCGAATCTGTTCGCCACCCACCGGGTGCGGGCGGTCGACGACTACGCGGCCCACCTGCTGCGTGCGCTGCGCAACTCGGCGGCGACCAACGAGGCCGACCCGACGGTGGTGGTGCTGACCCCGGGGGTGTACAACTCCGCCTACTTCGAGCACTCGCTGCTGGCCCGCCAGATGGGCGTCGAGTTGGTCGAGGGTCGCGACCTGTTCTGCCGGGACAACCAGGTCTACATGCGCACCACCGAGGGCGAGGTTCAGGTCGACGTCATCTACCGACGCATCGACGACGCCTTCCTGGATCCCCTGCAATTCCGGGCCGACTCGGTGCTGGGGGTGGCCGGCCTGGTCAACGCCGCGCGCGCCGGGAACGTCGTCGTCTCCAGCGCCATCGGCAACGGGGTGGGCGACGACAAGCTTGTCTACACCTATGTGCCGACCATGATCGAGTACTACCTGGGCGAGAAGCCGCTGCTGGCCAACGTCGAAACGTACCGGTGCTGGCTCGACGACGAACGCGAAGAGGTGCTGGACCGAATCGACGAGTTGGTCCTCAAGCCGGTGGAGGGCTCCGGCGGTTACGGCATCGTGTTCGGGCCGGAAGCGACCGACAAGGAGTTGGCCACCGTCGCCAAGAAGGTTCGCGACGATCCGCGCAGCTGGATCGCCCAGCCGATGATGGAACTGTCGACCGTGCCGACGCAGATCGGCAACACGCTGGCGCCCCGGTACGTCGACCTGCGGCCGTTCGCCGTCAACGACGGCGAAGACGTGTGGGTGCTGCCCGGCGGGCTCACCCGGGTCGCCCTCGTCGAGGGCTCGAGGGTGGTCAACTCCAGCCAGGGCGGGGGCTCGAAGGACACCTGGGTGCTGGCGTCGCGCACCTCGGCCGGTGAGCACGAGCTCGGCGCGGCGGAGGTCGTGCGCTCGCTGCCGGAGTCCATCGCCGACCCGGCGTCCGACGGCGCGCTGCGGCTGCGGCAAACACAGTCGCAACCCACGGAATCGCCGCAGGAACAGCAGCTGCAGCAGCAACAGCGACGGGCGAAGCGCCGTGCTGGCCCGTAACGCCGAGGCGCTCTTCTGGATCGGCCGCTACGTCGAGCGAGCCGACGACACCGCGCGCATTCTCGACGTCGTGCTGCACCAGCTGCTCGAGGATTCCAGCGTCGATCCCGACCAGGCGTCCCGGCTGCTGTTGCGGGTGCTGGGCATCGACCCCCCGACCCACGACCTCGACGTCTGGTCGCTGACCGACCTGGTGGCCTTCAGCAGCAACGCTTCGGGCGGCTCTTCGATCGTCGACGCGATCACGGCAGCGCGGGAAAACGCGAAGTCGGCGCGGGAAGTGACCTCGAGCGAGATCTGGGAGTGCCTCAACGGCACCTACCATGCCCTCGCCGAGCGCGAGCGCGCCGCGAAACGCCTTGGGCCCCATGAATTCCTGTCGTACATCGAGGGGCGGGCGGCGATGTTCGCCGGGCTGGCGGACTCGACGCTGTCCCGCGACGACGGGTACCGCTTCATGGTGCTGGGCCGCGCGATCGAGCGGGTCGACATGACGGTGCGGCTGTTGCTTTCCCGGGTGGGCGACAGCGCGTCGTCGCCGGCATGGGTGACGCTGCTGCGCTCCGCGGGCGCGCACGACACCTACCTGCGCACCTACCGCGGTGTCCTGGACGCCGGGCGGGTGGTCGAATTCATGTTGCTCGACCGGCTTTTCCCGCGTTCGGTGTTCTATTCGTTGCGGCTGGCCGAACACAACCTCGACGAACTGCTGCACAACCGGCAGAGCCGCATCGGGGCCACGGGGGAGGCGCAGCGGCTGCTCGGGCAGGCCCGCAGCGAACTGGAATTCGTCCAACCCGGCGTCCTGCTGGAGTCGCTGGAGGACCGCCTGGCCGGGCTGCAGCGAACCTGCCGCGATGTCGGAGAAGCGTTGTCGGTGCAGTACTTTCACGTCACCCCGTGGGTGGCGTGGTCGGACGCCGGCGACCGCGCCACATTGGTCAGCAGGGCGGGGGACAACTGATGTGGCGGCTGCGGGTGGTGCACACCACCGGGTACGCGTACCAGTCGGCGGTGACCGCGTCCTACAACGAGGCGCGGTTGACCCCGCGGTCGAACACCCGGCAGAACGTCATCCTCAATCGCGTCGAAACGATCCCCGCCACCCGCTCCTATCGCTACATCGACTACTGGGGCACCGCGGTGACGGCGTTCGACCTGCACGCGCCGCACACCGACCTCACGGTGACGTCGTCGTCGGTGGTCGAGACCGAGCGGCCCGAACCGCCGGTGACCGACGTCGGCTGGAGCGACCTGCGCTCGGCGGCGGTGATCGACCGGTTCGACGAATTGCTCCGCCCCACCGAGCACACCCCGGCGAGCAAAAAGGTTGCCTCCGTGGCCAAGAGGATCGCCAAGTCGCACCAGCCCGCCGAGGCCGTCGTCGCCGCGGCCCAGTGGGTGCGCGAGCAGCTGGAATACCTGCCCGGAACCACCAGCGTGCACTCCTCGGGCCTGGACGCGTTGAACGCGGGCAAGGGCGTCTGCCAGGACTTCGTGCACCTGTCGCTGATGTTGTTGCGCGCCATGGGAATTCCCGCCTACTACGCGTCGGGTTACCTGCATCCCAAGGAGCACGCCGTCGTCGGGGACACCGTGGACGGGCGCAGCCATGCCTGGATCCAGGCGTGGACCGGCGGGTGGTGGGGCTACGACCCCACCAATGAAACCGAGCTCTCCGAGCAATACGTCAGCGTGGGCGCCGGCCGTGACTACACCGACGTCCCCCCGCTGAAGGGGATCTACTCCGGTGAGGGCGCGACCGATCTGGACGTCGTGGTGGAGGTGACCCGGCTGGCTTAGCCGCCGAGGCCGCGCGGGCATAGCGTGCACCCATGACCGAACGCCGGCGCGGTGGTCCCTCGCTGCTGCTGCTCTCGTTGCTGTGCGCGGCGCTGCTCTTCGGTGGAATCGCCGCCGGGGTGGCGCTGGGCGGCGTGATGCCGCTGCCGTACGGCCCGGTGGCCGCCGCGGCGGCCTACGTCCGCGCGAAGCCGGTTGCCGTGCGGGTCATGGCCGTTGCGACGTTCGCGTCGTCGGTCCCGTTGGCGATCTACGCGGCGACGGTCAGCGCCCGGCTGCGCCGGCTCGGGGCCGCCGGATCGGCGCCCGCGATCGCGCTCACCGGAGGCATTCTGGCGGCCGGCGGGCTGGCGCTGTGCGGGTTGCTGGCCTGGCCGCTGTCGTGGCCCGACGTCGCCGCGGATACGACGTTGGTGCGGGCGCTGTACCTGCTGGTGTTTCTGGTCGGCGGGCCGGGGCACATCGTGGCCCTCGGCGTGCTGGTCGGCGCGATGGCGGTGGCTTGCCGGAACTTGGGCGTGCTGCGCAGGCCGATCGCCTGGGCCGGCCTGGGCGCCGCGGTCCTCGCCGGGGCGGCGACGGGAGTGTTGGCGTGGCCGGAGCTCGGTGTGATCCTGCCGGTCGCCCGGGTGCTCGCGCTGTCCTGGCTGGTGCTGGCGGGCGCGCTGTTGCCGTTGCCGGGCAACGACATTCGGCAATGACCGTTATGGGGTCCCGATTTCGACGCGGTGCAGGTCGTCGCCGAGCTCGATCCGCCCGCCAAAGCGCGCGGCCGCCAGCGCCCGCCACTGTTCTTCCTGGCCCGGCACCAGCGCCGGCACGTAGTGGGTCATGACGAGGGTGCCCACCCCGGCGCGGGCCGCGGTCGTCGCCGCTTCCTCGACCGACGAGTGGTAGTCGCAGATGTCCTGGAGCCGCTGCTGCGGGATGTTGGCGACGATGTCCTTGCGGATCACCGTGTGCACCAGCGCGCCGGCGCCGGCCGCCAGCTCGTCAAGGCCCGCGCAGGGCACGGTGTCGCCGGCGAGCACCACCGACGCCGCCCCGTAGTCGACCCGGAACCCGATGGTCGGCGCGACCGGCCGGTGGTCGGTGGGCGCGACGCGGATCGCCACGCCCTCGCGGTCCCACACCGGTCCTTCAGTGCATTCGTGCACCTCGACGGCCGGCGGGGCGTTCAGGTCGGCGTGATGCGCGATCCGGTACTCGATGTCGTGGCGGAACGCGTGCAGCGTGGCCTCCACCGTCTCCGCGATCCCGGGCGGGCCGATGATCGGCAGCGGCGCGGGGTCCGGCGCGAACGTGCTGATCCACCGGGTGATGAGCAGGTCACCGAGGTCACCGATGTGGTCGCTGTGCAGGTGGGTGATCAGCAGCGCCGACAGCCCGGCGGCGCCCACGCCCACCGCCGCGGCGCGCTGCAACACGCCGCGCCCGCAATCCACCAGGAACACCTGTCCGCCCGCCCGCACCAGCGTCGACGGCCCGGCGCGGTTCGGGTCGGGTATCGGGCTCCCGGTCCCGAGCAGGGTGATCTCGATCATGGCCCCTATCTTGCAAGCCGGGGCGCGCCGCGGTGGCCCAAACGCGGGAACCGTGGTTTCGGACTACGGCGTCAGGGTATGGACACGGATCGGCTACCGGTTCTCGTCGTGGCTTTTGCGCCGCGCGAGTTAGCCGTAGCCTGATGTGAAGCGGATCACAACCGGCTGGAGGCCAGATGCGGATAGCGGATGTCTTGCGGAACAAGGGCGCGGCGGTGGTGACCATCAACCCCGAGGCGACGGTCAAAGAGCTGCTCGCCGGCCTCGCCGAGCAGAACATCGGCGCCATGGTGGTGGTCGGCGACGAGGGTGTCGTCGGCATCGTCTCCGAGCGCGACGTCGTTCGCGAGTTGCACACCCACGGGGCCAGCGTGCTGTCGCGCCCGATCTCGAAGATCATGACCGCCAACGTCGCCACCTGCGCCAAGACCGACACGGTCGACTCGTTGAGCGTGCTGATGACCAAGAACCGGGTGCGCCACGTGCCGGTGCTCGACGGCAAGAAGCTGATTGGCATCGTCAGCATCGGCGACGTGGTGAAGACCCGCATGGAAGAGCTCGAGGCCGAGCAGCAGCAGCTGCACTCCTACATCACGCAGGGCTGATTGCCCGGCTCCTCAGCTGGCCGCGTTGCGGCCCGCATCGTCGCCGGGCAGGGCTGACCGGGCATTTCGCCGAGCGTGCACTCTGGGCGAAGATTCGGCCGATTTTCCGCCCTGATTACACGTTCGGCGGTAGGCCTAACCCGCTAGCTCCAGGCGTAGTCCTCCCGTAGCCGGGCGGCGATGACGTCGAAGATCTCCCGGTCCAGGATGGCGCCCTCGCGGCGAATGCTCTCCTCCGGCACGTCGAGCACCCGGTCCAACCGGACCCAGCTCGGCCTGCCCTCGTAATCCCATGCGCCGGAACCGATTCCGATCCAGTCCCGGTCCGAGGCGTGGCGCTCCTGGCTGGACACCATCAGTCCGAGCAGGACCCGGCGGTCGCGGCCGACGACGAGCACGGGCCGGTCCTTGCCGCGGGTGGGATCGTCCTCGTAGACCACCCAGGTCCAGACGATCTCGCCGGGATCGGCCCGGCCGTCGAGGTCGGGGGCATAGACCAGCTTGCGCGCGCGCTGCGCGGTGGGGAAGCTCGCGCTGGTCACCGGTCGGCCCGCGGTAACCGCGGATTGTTGGGGCGCGGCCGCGGCGATGACGTCCGCGGTGACCTTCACGGCGTGCTGAAGTTCCCGCGCGACGAGCTGGGCGGTCTGTGCATAGATGATCGCGTTGCGGGCGAACCGCTGGATCGTCTTCCACTGGGATTTGCGGGGAGACGCCATATTCGCAGCATAGACGCGCGCGCGTGGGTGCGATTGTGTCCAAGTAGGTCTCGGCCACCGCGCACAGATACGCTGGACGTATCGCTCAAGCGGCCTCGAGCGGGCCCAGACCAGGAGATTCCCATCAGCAGTTTCGCCGACAAGACCTTCACCGCGCCGGCGCAGATCAGGAATTTCTGCATCATCGCTCACATCGATCACGGCAAGTCGACGCTGGCCGACCGGATGCTGCAGCTGACCGGGGTGGTTGACGAGCGCTCGATGCGCGCGCAGTACCTGGACCGGATGGACATCGAGCGTGAGCGCGGGATCACCATCAAGGCGCAGAACGTGCGCCTGCCCTGGAAGGTCGGGGACCAAGATTACGTCCTGCACCTGATCGACACCCCGGGCCACGTCGACTTCACCTACGAGGTGTCGCGCGCGCTGGAGGCCTGCGAGGGCGCGGTGCTGCTGGTCGACGCCGCCCAGGGCATCGAGGCGCAGACGCTGGCCAACCTGTACCTGGCGCTGGACCGCGACCTGCACATCATCCCGGTGCTCAACAAGATCGACCTGCCGGCCGCCGACCCCGACCGCTACGCGGGGGAGATCGCCCACATCATCGGCTGCGAGCCCGGCGATGTGCTGCGGGTCTCCGGCAAGACCGGCGAGGGCGTCGCCGACCTGCTCGACCACGTCGTGCGCGAGGTGCCGCATCCCCAAGGCGACGCCGACGCGCCCACCCGCGCGATGATCTTCGACTCCGTCTACGACATCTACCGCGGCGTGGTGACCTACGTGCGTGTGATGGACGGCAAGATCGTCCCACGGGAGCGCATCCAGATGATGTCCACCGGCGCCACCCACGAGCTGCTGGAGGTGGGCATCGTCTCGCCCGAGCCCAAGGCCAGCGAGGGCCTGGGGGTCGGTGAGGTGGGCTACCTGATCACCGGGGTGAAGGATGTCCGGCAATCCAAGGTCGGTGACACCGTCACGACGGCCCGCCACGGCGCAACCGAGGCGCTGACGGGCTACCGCGAGCCCAAACCGATGGTCTACTCGGGGCTGTATCCCGTCGACGGCTCCGACTACCCAAACCTGCGCGACGCCCTGGACAAGCTGCAGCTCAACGACGCGGCCCTGACCTACGAACCGGAGACGTCGGTGGCGCTGGGCTTCGGGTTCCGGTGCGGCTTTTTGGGCCTGCTGCACATGGAGATCACCCGCGAGCGCCTGGAGCGCGAGTTCGACCTGGACCTGATCTCGACGTCGCCCAACGTCGTCTACCGGGTGATCAAGGAGGACGGCAGCGAGATCGTGGTGACCAACCCGTCGGACTGGCCCGAGGGCAAGATCCGCGAGGTGTACGAGCCCGTCGTCAAGACCACCATCATCGCGCCCAGCGAGTTCATCGGCACCATCATGGAGCTGTGTCAGTCGCGCCGCGGCGAGCTGGGCGGCATGGACTACCTGTCACCCGAGCGGGTCGAACTGCGCTACACGATGCCGCTGGGCGAGATCATCTTCGACTTCTTCGACTCGCTGAAGTCGCGCACCCGCGGCTACGCCAGCCTGGACTACGAGGAGGCCGGCGAGCAGGAGGCCCAGCTGGTCAAGGTCGACATCCTGTTGCAGGGCGAGGCCGTCGACGCGTTCTCCGCGATCGTGCATAAGGACGGGGCGTCGGCTTACGGCAACAAGATGACCACCAAGCTCAAGGAACTGATTCCGCGCCAGCAGTTCGAGGTACCGGTGCAGGCCGCCATCGGATCGAAAATCATTGCGCGCGAGAACATTCGGGCGATTCGCAAGGACGTGCTATCCAAGTGCTACGGCGGGGACATCACCCGCAAGCGCAAACTGCTGGAAAAGCAGAAGGAAGGCAAGAAGCGGATGAAGACCATCGGGCGGGTCGACGTGCCGCAGGAGGCCTTCGTGGCGGCGCTGTCCACCGACGCCGGCGGCGACAAATCCAGTTCCTCAGGCAAGAAATAGCCGTGATCCTGATGCGAGCCGTGACGTTCGTCGGTATCGGCGTGCTCGCTACCGGATGCGTCACGACCGTCGCCGGGACCGCCGCGCGCACCGGCCGCCTCGGCGGCACGGTGCCGCCGCTGGAACAGGTCCTGCCGGACAGCGCCGAGGTCGCCGCCGCCGTCGGCAATGAGCTGCCGCCCCACCGTCCGCCGGAGGTGGGCGGTATCGACGTGCTGCCCAACGGAATTCGCGACACCGGTGGCGCCGCGCCCATCGAATGCCTCGGGGTCGTCGCGCCGGCGATGCGCATCGTCTACGAGAAGGGCGCGGTACGCCGCGCCGCGACGCAGGACTACTGGAATTACGACTCCGGGGTGCAGGTGTCCAGCGCAACGGCCGCGGCGATCGAGCTCGGGTCGACCGCCGACGCGCAGCGGCTCTTCGCGTCGTTCGCGCAGCAATGGCAGCATTGCGCGGGCACCACGGTCACCGCGTACACGCACGACAGGAGCGACACCGAGTTGTACTCGAAGGTGACCGGCGTCCGAGTCGACGGGCCGATAGTTTCCGCGACCATCATGGCGTGGGACAACCATCACACCCCGCCGAGCCCGGACGAGCGGGCGATCGGCGTCCAGGGCGACGTGATCGCCGACGTCAAGGTCGCCGTCGGCCCGCGCGCCCAGGCCGGAACCAGGGCCGTCGATATCGTGCAGGCGATGTTGCGCAAAGTCTCGAGCACGAACTGATGAGGGTCGGCCGCATGGTCCTCAGCTGCCTGTCGGTCGTGGCGCTGGCCACCGGCTGCACGGTCGCCGGCACCGCGCGGCCGGCGCCGAACCTGAAGCCCCACCCGGTCATCGGGCAACCGGTCAAGAAGGTGCTCCTCGACGACGCCGAGTTGTCGAAGCTGCTGGGCCAGTCCTTCGGCAGCAAGAACGAACTGCCGGCGCGGTTCGGCGGCCCCGAGGTGCTGCCGCCGGCCTTCGGCGCGGTCTCGCCCGCCAACTGCGTCGGCGTCACCTCGATGATGGTGCAGGACGCCTACCGATCCGGCGACGTCAAGAATGCGGCGCGGGAGACGTGGTGGAACCAGCGCGGGCCGGCGAAGGTGATCAGCGTCGCCGAGGGCGTGGTGGCGCTCTCCAGCGCCGCGGGGGCCGCCGCATTGTTCCAACAGTTCGCGCAGCAGTGGCGCGACTGCGACGGCACCACCGTGACGATCGGTCGCCCCAGCATCATCATCGACCGGCCCTCGATCGTCTTGTCGGACACCATTTCCGAGGTCCGGGTCTCCGAATCCGTTCTGGCCGCGACCCTTTCGATCGACACCCAGCTGCCCGGCCTACCGTCGAGCGGGCCCAGGCCCGAAGCGCGCGCCATCGGCCTGCGGGGGAACTGCCTCGTCGAGGTCGAAGTGGCGTTCTTCAATTCCACCCGCTCGTCGGACGAGGGGTCCGGAGACGTGCACCGCAGCGCCATCGACCTCGCGCACGCGATGATGGACAAGGTCAGCGCGCTGGGGTGACGCCGGGAAGGTCAGGGACGAAGTGAAGAACCGCTGGCGCGTTCCGGCCGTTGTGATCGCGGTGCTGCTGGCCGGCGGCTGCACCGAAACCACCTCCGGCACAGCAGTTCTGGCGCCGAACGCGGGGCACGTGCCAGCCATCGAACGGGCCTTGTTCGACGGCACCGCGCTGGCGAAACTGCTCAGCCAGCCGTTCCAGCCCTACCCGCATTACTCGGAGTTCGGGGGCGCCGACAAACTGGGAAACGCATGGGATGACGCGCAACCCGCCGACTGCATCGGCGTCGTCCATTGGATGCAGCGGGGCCCGTATGCCCCGGCGCCGATACAACAAACCGCCGCCGAAATGTGGGTACACAAAGGCGATTCGGTGAAGATCGACAGCGTCGAGGAAGGTGTCGTCGCGTTGCGGTCTGACGCGGACGCCGCCGCGCTATTCGCCAGGTTCGCCGCGCAGTGGCAGAAGTGCGACGGAACCACGCTGACCGTCAAGCCTGTCGATGTCTACGGTTTGGATGCCATCTCCAACGTGCGCGTCGCGGATTCGGTTGTGGCGGCGACGGTTTCGAGGGGGTCCGGCCAACACTCGGTTTTGAATGCCATCCCCACGGCCCGGGCGCTTGGCGTCAAGGGGCCGTACGTGGTGGAGATGACGGTCGACTTCATTCCCATTTATGGTCCAGCGGATCAGGGCAACGGCGACATCAACACCACCGCCATCGACCTCACCCACGCGCTGATGGACAAACTCAGCGCCCGCAGCTGACGCGGCGCCGGCTGCACCTAGCGCCGCGACCCGCTACATCGGCGCGTTGGCGGGCTGGAACATCCCCGAGCCGTCGGCCTCCTCCTCGGCGCGGATCACGTGCACCACCGCGTTGATCAGCGCCAGGTGGGTGAACGCCTGCGGGAAGTTGCCCAGGTGCCTGCCCGTGCGCGGCTCGATCTCCTCGGCGTAGAGGTGCAAGGGGCTGGCGTACGACAGCAGCCGCTCGCACAATCGCTTGGCGCGCGCCACCTCGCCGATCTCCACCAGGGCGGACACCAGCCAGAACGAGCAGATCGTGAACGTGCCCTCCTCGCCGGACAGCCCGTCGTCGGTCTCCTCCACGCGGTAGCGCAGCACCAGGCCCTCGGAGGTGAGTTCGTTGGCGATGGCCAGCACGGTGTTGCGCACCCGCGGGTCGTCCGGCGGCAGGAAGCGGGTCAGCACCACCAGCAGCAGCGAGGCGTCCAGCGCGTCGCTGCCGTAGCGCTGGGTGAACACCCCGCGGGAGTCCACCCCGTGTTGCAGGATGTCCTCCTTGATCTCCTCGGCGATGGCCCGCCACTGCTGGGCGTAGCTCTTCTCGCCCTGCCGCTCGGCCAGCTTGGCCCCGCGATCGAGCGCCACCCAGCACATCACCTTCGACGAGGTGAAGTGCTGCGGTTCGCCGCGGACCTCCCAGATGCCCCGGTCCGGCTCGCGCCAGTGCTTGATCGCCTCTTCCACCTGCTTCTTCAGCACCGGCCACAGGGTCTCGGGGACCTGCTCGCGCGACTTGGCGTGCAGGTAGAACGAGTCGAGGATGGAGCCCCAGATGTCGTGCTGCACCTGGTCGTACGCGCCGTTGCCGATGCGCACCGGGCGGGCATGGTCATAGCCGGACAGGTGATGCAGCTCCTCTTCGACCAGGCTGCGTTCGCCGCCCACGCCGTACATCACCTGCAGCGGGTGACGCTCGTTGCTGTTGGCCCCCGAAACGTCGGCGATGAAAGCGAAGAAGTCGTCGGCCTCACGGTCCAGCCCGAGCGTGTAGAGCCCCCACAACGCGAAGGTGGAGTCGCGCACCCACGCGTAGCGGTAGTCCCAATTGCGTTCGCCCTGAGGGGTTTCCGGAAGCGATGTGGTGCTGGCTGCCAGCAGCGCGCCGGTGGGCGAGTACGTCAACCCCTTCAGGGTGAGCGCGCTGCGCTGCAGGTAGGCGCGCCACGGGTGGTCGGGGAAGTTGCCGATGTTGATCCATTGGCGCCAGCACTCGGTGGTCTGCCACATCTTGTCGGCGGCCTCTTCGTAGGTCTGCGGCGCCGGGTGCTTGGTCCAGCTGAGGGCGACGAACACGTCGTCGCCCTCCTTCATCCGGGTGCGCGCCCGCGCCTCGCGGCCCTCCAGCCCGATCCGCAGGTTGCTGGTGAGCCGCATGGTCGGGTGGGCGTCGGGCTGTTTGGTGGCCCGCGCGACGGCCTCGCCGTACGCGTTGGCCGAGTATTCCCAGGTGGCGCCCACGCGGTGGTAGTCGAACGCGGGTTCGCAGCTCATCATCAGCTCGACGGTGCCGCTCACGCAGCGCACGGTGCGCAGCAGGATGTGCTCGGCGTCCCAGTCCATCGGGGTGCGGCGGTGCGTCCTCGATCGGCGCTCGATGTCGTGCCACGGCCCCATGACCAGCGCGTCGCGCACGATCAACCACCCGGTGTGGGTCTGCCACGTGGTCTCCATGATCAGGCTTCCGGGCAGGTAGCGGCGCGCCGAGGGCACCGAGACGCCGTAGGGGCCTAGCCGGAAATGACCCGCGCTACGGTCCAGGATGGCGCCGAAGACGCTGGGGGAGTCCGGCCGCGGCACGCACAGCCATTCGACGGACCCGGCGGGGGAAATGAGGCACGTGGTCTCCCAGTCCGACAGGAAGGCGTAGTCGGCGATCGGCGGAAAAGGGTTCCGCAGTGCCGCGCTGGAGGCCAGGGGTGCCGGCGCGCTGAAGTCGATGGGCGACGCGATGGCCGCCGGCGCCGCCTCGAACGCTTCCTCGGGCATGGCGTCGGCGGGCTGGTCGTCGGGCTGGGCGTGCAGGACCATCCCGCCATCATCATCTGTCGGGCGGCCCGGCGTCCATTCTTTCGACGACGTGGCGTCACTGTTCCTCACCCGCGGCGTCGGGCGAACCGCGGGGCGTGTTCCGGCAGTGGCCCGATCGCGACGAGGTAGCCGAGCAGCCGCCGCAGCGGTGTGGACCGGCTCACCAGCCGCACGGCCCCCGGCGCGCGGTCCTCGTTTCGGGCCACCGCCGCGGCGATCACGTTGGCATGGATGCCCCGTTGCGCGGCCTGCAGCAGCACGGTGGGCATCCAGCGGCGCGCCTGCACCCGGGCCAGCCGCCAGGTGGGCACCCGTCCCGTGCGCAGCGCGCCGGCCAGGATGCGGGCGGCGGCCACCGCGTCGGCCACCGCGAGGTTGATTCCGATCCCGCCGACCGGCGACATCGCGTGTGCGGCGTCACCGATCAGCAGGACGCCGTCGGCATACCAGCGGGGAAGCCGATTCAATTGCACGTCAAGCAGTTTCACGTCATCAAAGGACGTCAGCGCCTGCACGCGGTCACCCAGCCAGGGCACCATGCCGACCAGCACCCGGTGCAGCGCCTCGATGCCCTCGGCCCGCAGACTCGCGTCGGTTCCCTTCGGGATGATGTAGGCGACCTGGAAGTAATCGCCGCGATCGATCACGATGACCGCGTGTCCGGCCCGCAGCACGCCGCCCAGCCCCGGTGGATCGTCGGGGTGGCGGGGCAACCGGAACCACCACACGTCCATCGGCGCTCCGAAACTGTGCGGTCGCAGGCCCATCGCCGAACGGATCGTGGACGAGCGGCCGTCGCAGGCCACCGTCAGCTCGGCGCGCATGCTTTTGACCTCGCCGGCCTGGTCGCGATAGGTGACGCCGACGACGCGATCCCCGTCCCGCAGCACGCCGATCACCTCGGTGCTGCGCAGGAGCGTAAAGCTCGGCTCGGCCTCGGCCGCGCTGGCCACCAGCTCCAAAAAGTCCCATTGCGGCACCAGGGCGATGTGTTTGTGCGCGCCCGGAAGGCGGGTCAGGTCGAGCGCCACCGGTTGGTTCTGTATCTCCATGCGGACCGTGTCGATCAGGCGATGGGGAATCTGCGCGAACCGGGCGCCCAACCCCAGCTCGTCGAGTAGGCGCAGCGTGCTCGCGTGCACGGTGTCGCCGCGAAAGTCGCGCAGGAAGTCGGCGTGTTTTTCCATCACCGTGACGTCGACGCCGGCGCGGGCCAGCAGCAGGCCCAGCACCATGCCGGCCGGGCCACCGCCGGCGATCAGGCAGGCCGTTGCCTCGGGCGTAGACGAGGGGGCAGACATGCGCCGATCTTGGCACATTGGTTTTCCGCTGCAGGGCCGAATAGGGTGAGCCCCGTGACCGCATTCCTCAATTGGTGGGACGGCAACGAGCTGTGGCTTTCCGGGCTCGCTTTCGTCCTGCAGGCCATGGTGGTGATGCCGGTCGTGCTGGTGGTGGCCGCCGTCACGGCGGGACTGCTCGATGGCCTGCTCGGCAAGGGCATCGCCCTGATGCGCCGCGTCCGCCACGCCGACGCGGCGCCCGGGTAATTCGCATGCCTCGGTCACACGTGACGTTGATTCTGGTCGCGCTGGTGGTCCTGGTGATCGTCGCATGGTGGTTGACGCACTGAGCGTGGGTTGCCCGCTCGGCCCCTCGCGCGGTGGCGGGCCGGACGATTCCTGTTAGGCTTCCCGCCATGCATGTGACATCGGGTGCGGTGAAGCGCCATGTCTTCGTGCACTGTTGTCGCTGACTGCAACCCGTGTGCGGTCTGGTATGGGGTTCGTGAGCTCTCCCGTCGGTTATGGCGCCTTTCCGCAGCATCGGGATCGATATCTCCTAAGTCCCCGTACCGGAAGGCCCGAATGCTCAACGACATCGCCGGCTCGCCGCGCTGGCGGCCGGTCGCCGCGCTTGCACTCGTCGTCGCCCTCCTCGCGGGATGTAGCGGCGGGGCCAGTGACGTCGTAGGCGGGAGCGGCCCGACCAACGCGCACACCAGCATCACCCTGGTCGCCTATTCGGTCCCCGAACCCGGCTGGAGCAAGGTGATCCCGGCGTTCAATGCCGCCGAGGAGGGCAAGAGCGTGCAGGTGATCACGTCGTACGGCGCCTCCGGCGACCAGTCGCGCGGCGTCGTCGACGGCAAGCCGGCCGACGTCGTGAACTTCTCGGTCGAACCGGACATCACCCGGTTGGTGAAGGCCGGCAAGGTCTCCAAGGACTGGAATACGGACGCCACCAAGGGAATTCCGTTCGGCTCGGTGGTGACCCTGGTGGTGCGTAAGGGCAACCCGAAGAACATCAGGGACTGGGACGACCTGCTGCGCCCGGGCGTGGAGGTCATCACCCCCAGCCCGCTGAGCTCGGGGTCGGCCAAGTGGAATCTGTTGGCGCCGTATGCCGTCAAGAGCGAGGGCGGCGCCAACGCTGCGGCCGGCGTCAACTTCATCAGCAAGCTGGTCCACGAGCACGTCAAGCTGCGGCCCGGATCGGGAAGGGAAGCGACCGATGTTTTCGTCCAGGGCAGCGGGGATGTGTTGATCAGTTACGAGAACGAGGCGATCGCCACCGAGCGCGCCGGCAAGCCGGTCGAGCACGTCAACCCACCGCAGACGTTCAAGATCGAGAACCCGGTGGCGGTGGTGACCACCAGCCCGCACCTGGACGCCGCGGTCGCCTTCAAGAACTTCCAGTACACGGCAGCGGCGCAGAAGGTGTGGGCGCAGGCCGGCTTTCGGCCCGTCGATCCGGCCGTCGCCGCCGAATTCCGCGACCAGTTCCCGGCGCCGGCGAAACTGTGGACGATCGCCGATCTCGGCGGTTGGACGCCGGTGGACCCGCAGCTGTTCGATAAGAGCACCGGCAGCATCACCAAGATCTACACGCAGGCCACCGGATGACGGCCGCGATCACACCCGACCCGCAGGCGATTCGGCCGGAGCTGGGGCCCCCGTCCGGTGACGTCCCGCGGCGCCCGGCGAGGGCGCGGCGCTCGGGCACCACGTCGCTGCGGGTGGGCATGGCGACACTGTGGCTTTCGGTGATCGTGTTGCTGCCGCTGGCCGCCATCGCCTGGCAGGCCGCCGGGGGCGGGTGGCACGCCTTCTGGCTCGCGGTCACGTCCAACGCGGCGTTGGAGTCGTTCCGGGTGACGCTGACCATCTCGGCCGGGGTCACCCTGCTCAACCTGGTCTTCGGCCTGGTGATCGCCTGGGTGCTGGTGCGCGACGACTTCGTCGGCAAGCGCCTCGTCGACGCCATCATCGATCTGCCCTTCGCGTTGCCCACCATCGTCGCCAGCCTGGTGATGCTGGCCCTCTACGGCAACAACAGCCCGGTGGGTCTGCATCTGCAGCACACGGCCTGGGGCGTGGCGGTGGCGCTGGCGTTCGTCACGCTGCCCTTCGTCGTGCGCGCGGTGCAGCCGGTGCTGCTGGAGATCGATCGGGAAACCGAAGAGGCGGCGGCGTCGCTGGGGGCCAGCGGGCCGAAGATCTTCACCTCCGTCGTGTTGCCGTCGCTGACCCCGGCGCTGTTGTCCGGTGCGGGCCTGGCCTTCTCGCGGGCGATCGGGGAGTTCGGGTCGGTGGTGCTGATCGGCGGCGCGGTCCCCGGCAAGACGGAAGTCTCGTCGCAGTGGATACGGACGCTGATCGAGAACGACGACCGCACCGGCGCCGCCGCCATCTCCATCGTGCTCCTGTCGATATCCTTCGTCGTGCTGTTCATCC
>NZ_LZIZ01000051.1:0-2104 GCF_001666915.1 Mycobacterium sp. E3339
GGCGCATCACCGCGACGGTCGACATGCATTGCAGCGCGAAGATGAAGTACACCATCAACGCGATGGCGGCGGTGCGCGACGAGGTGAACGCGCTGAGCGCCCGGGTGGCCACGCTCACCGACTCGCTGCACCGCGACGAGGTGGCCAACGCGCAGGCGGCGATGCGCATCGAGCAGCTCGAGCAGATGGTGCTCGAACAGTTCGGAATGTCACCGCCGGACCTGATCGCCGAGTACGGGCCGGACGTGGCGCTGCCGCCCACCGAGCTGGAGATGGCCGAGTTCGAGCAGGCCCGCGAGCGCGGCGAGCAAGTGGTCGCGCCCGCGCCGATGCCCTATGACCGGCCCACCCAGGAGCGCCGGGCCAAACGCGCCGAGCGCGAGCTTGCCGAGCTGGGCCGGGTCAACCCGCTGGCGCTGGAGGAGTTCGCCGCGCTGGAGGAGCGCTACAACTTCCTGTCCACCCAGCTCGAGGACGTCAAGGCGGCCCGCAAGGACCTGCTCGACGTCCTCGTCGACGTCGACGCCCGCATCCTGCAGGTGTTCAGCGACGCCTTCGTCGACGTGGAGCGCGAGTTCCGGGAAGTCTTCACCGTGCTGTTCCCCGGCGGCGAGGGCCGGCTGCGGCTGACCGACCCGGACGACATGCTCACCACCGGCATCGAGGTGGAGGCCCGCCCGCCGGGCAAGAAGATCACCCGGCTGTCGCTGCTGTCCGGCGGCGAGAAGGCGCTGACCGCGGTGGCGATGCTGGTGGCGATCTTCCGCGCCCGCCCGTCGCCGTTCTACATCATGGACGAGGTCGAGGCCGCGCTCGACGACACCAACCTGCGGCGCCTGATCAGCCTGTTCGAGCTGCTGCGGGCGCGTTCGCAGCTGATCATCATCACGCACCAGAAGCCGACCATGGAGGTCGCCGACGCGCTGTACGGCGTGACCATGCAGGGCGACGGCATCACCGCGGTCATCTCGCAGCGGATGCGCGGGCAGCAGGTGGAGCAGCTGGTCGGAACCTGATCAGCGTGTACTGACGGCGTTCCGCGTGCGCGGGCGGCGGGATTCCGGCGAATTATTCGCCCGGGACGCACACCCGAGGCCCAGGACGCACACCCGATGCCCCGTGAGCGCCGGGCCGCTTGAAACAATGTCAGCGTGTCCCAAGGTCTTTGGATCGCGATCGCGGTCCTGATAGTTCTCGTCGTCGTGGTCGCGCTGGTCGCGGGCCTGGTGCGGTACCGCCGCCGGCGGATCAGCTTCACCGCCAAGCCGGAGCCGGGGGCGATCGACCGGTCGGGAGGCTACACCGCGTCGTCCGGCATCACGTTCAGCCAGACCGCAAGAACCGATTTGGGGGCCGACCGGCTCGACACCACGGGCCTGCCCGCCGTGGGCGACGACGCCACCATTCCCCGCGACGCGCCGCGGCGCACCATCTCGGAGGTCGAACTCCCCGAGCCCGACCAGCTTCACCGGCACCCCGAGCTCCTGCTGGACGCGGAATACGATGCCGCCCTTGGCCGTACCGTCCAGCTTGGTCAGCACGGCGCCGGTGATCTCGACCACCTCGGCGAACACCCGCGCCTGGGCCAGCCCGTTCTGCCCGATGGTGGCGTCGAGCACCAGCAGCACCTCGTCGACCGCGGCGCGCCGTGTTACCACGCGTTTAACCTTGTCGAGCTCGTCCATCAGCCCGACCTTGGTGTGCAGCCGCCCGGCGGTGTCGATGAGCACGACGTCGGCGCCCGCGGCGATGCCCTTGTCGACGGCGTCGAAGGCCACCGACGCGGGGTCGGCGCCCTCGGGCCCGCGCACCACCTCGGCGCCGACCCGGGAGGCCCAGGTCTGCAGCTGGTCGGCCGCGGCAGCGCGGAAGGTGTCGGCGGCGCCGAGCACGACGCGTCGGCCGTCGGCCACCAGCACGCGCGCCAACTTGCCGACGGTGGTGGTCTTTCCGGTGCCGTTCACGCCGACGACCAGCAGCACCGACGGGTGGTCGGCGTGCGGCAGCGCGCGGATCGAACGGTCCATCTCGGGGTGCCGGTGAAGCTGGTCGGGCTCGGGGAGGGTCCCGACGACCTCGCGCCGTTCGAGCCGGGCGCCTTCGT
>NZ_LZIZ01000052.1:0-65909 GCF_001666915.1 Mycobacterium sp. E3339
CGCCGTCACCACGCCCGGATGTGATTCGTGAATCGGCGTAGCGCGTTGCGGCTGGGCGCCGCCGCGACGGGGATCGGATTCGTCGCGACCAGTTGGCCGTTGGCCGGCGCGCTGTTGGGCTCCGCGGAGCCGGGGCGGCTCCTGCGCAGTCAGACCAGAGTGCCCGACCGCTATCAAGTCCCTTTGCCGATCCCGGAGGAGTTGGCGCCGGCGAGCACCGATGCCCTCACCGACTACTACGAGATCACCCAGCAGGTCACGCAATTGCGCATCCTGCCCGGGTTGACCACTGCCGCATGGACTTACAACACGAGCTTTCCCGGCCCCACCATCACTTCACGATCCGGGAGGCGCACCGTCGTGCGGCACCGCAACGCCCTGCCGACACCGGTTGTGGTGCACCTGCACGGCGGGCACACCCCGGAAGACCACGACGGGTACCCGACCGACTTCATCCTTCCGCAGTCCGGTCAAACGGCCGCCGAGGACATGGCCCGCAATAGCGTCGTCGGACAGCGCGAATACGTCTATCCGATGAACCAGCGCGCCGCGACGTTGTGGTACCACGACCACCGCATGGGCTATACCGGTGCCGCTGTGTGGCGCGGCCTGGCCGGATTCCACCTGGTCCGTGACGACGAGGAAGACGCGTTGCCGTTGCCCCGCGGCGGGCGGGATATCCCGCTGATGATCACCGATCGTGCCTTCGCCGCCGACGGCTCCTTCCGATACCCGGCCGTCGGTGGCGGCGGGGTCACCGCCGACTACATGAACGGCGTCCTCGGCGACGTCATCCTGGTCAACGGTGCGCCGTGGCCGGTGCTGCAGACCGATCCCGCCCGTTACCGCCTGCGGCTACTGAACGCATCCAACGCCCGCCGCTACCGGCTGCAGCTGGACCCGCAGCCCCCCGGCGGTTCGGGGCTGGTGCAGATCGGCAGTGACGGTGGGCTGCTGGCGCGGCCCGTAGGCCACGACTACATCGACATCGCTCCGGCCGAACGCTTTGATGTTGTGGTTGATTTCAGCCGCTACCGGCGCGGAACCCGGGTGCGGCTGCTCAATCGGTTGGGTGCCGAAAGCACAAGTGAGGTCATGCGATTCGACGTCGTCGGCGCCGACCTTTCCGACGACGCCACCATCCCCGACCGGCTCAGCAGCGGGCTTCCGGGTCTCGACCGACACGGCGCCGTCGCCACCCGGACGTTCCTCTTCCGCCCGAACAGAGGCGGCGTGTGGACCATCAACGACCTGTCGTATCAGCCGGGCCGGCCCCTGGCTCGCCCCAAGCTCGGCACATGCGAAGTCTGGCGGTTCATCACCGAGTTCCACCACCCCGTCCACGTGCACCTGAACCCGTTCCGGGTAATCTCCCGCAACGACCGCGCGCCCGGTCGGTTCGACGCGGGCTGGAAGGACACCGTCGATGTCCGGCCGGCCGAAGCGGTCGAAGTCCTCACCCGGTTCACCGACTACACCGGCTCATACCTGCTGCACTGCCACAACCTCGAGCACGAGGACATGGCCATGATGGCCGACTTCCGCACCGTCGATTGACCCACCGGGTGCCGCTGGCCGGCACCGATCCCTTCAACTGCGCCGTCGCGAGGCCTAGGGTCGGCGGTATGGCGCTCAGCGTGGAGATGATCACCTTCGACTGCAGCAATCCCGCGCAACTGGCCGGCTGGTGGGCCGAGCAGTTCGGCGGGACGACGCAGGAACTGCTCGCCGACGAGTTCACCGTGGTGAGTCTGGCCGACGGTCCCCGGCTCGGATTCCAGAAGGTGCCCGACCCCACGCCGGGGAAGAACCGGCTGCACCTCGACTTCAGCGCCGCCGACGTCGACGGCGAGGCGTCGCGGCTGACGGCCGCCGGGGCCACCGAGGTAGGCCGGCACTCGTTCGGCGCCAATTTCCGCTGGGTGGTGCTGGCCGACCCCGAGGGCAACGTCTTCTGCGTGGTCGGTCAATAGCCGCCGCGGCGAGCCGACGGCGATAGCGGCGTCACCCTAGACTGTCTGGCGTGACTGTCTCCGGGACGAGCGCCCGCACCCAGGCGATCGACACCGTCGAGCATGCCGCTGCCAGCCCCGACCAGCCGCAGCCGTTCGCCGAGCTGGGGCTCAAAGACGACGAGTACCAGCGCATTCGCGAGATCCTGGGCCGCAGGCCCACCGACACCGAGTTGGCCATGTACTCGGTGATGTGGAGCGAGCACTGCTCGTACAAGTCCTCCAAGGTTCACTTGCGCTACTTCGGCGAGACCACAACCGACGAGATGCGCGCCGGCATGCTCGCCGGCATCGGCGAAAACGCCGGCGTGGTCGACATCGGCGACGGCTGGGCCGTCACCTTCAAAGTGGAATCCCACAACCACCCGTCCTACGTCGAGCCGTACCAGGGCGCGGCGACGGGCGTCGGCGGCATCGTCCGCGACATCATGGCCATGGGCGCCCGACCGGTCGCCGTGATGGACCAGCTTCGGTTCGGCGCCGCCGACGCGCCCGACACGCGCCGCGTGGTCGACGGGGTGGTCCGCGGCATCGGCGGCTACGGCAACTCGCTGGGGCTGCCCAACATCGGCGGCGAGACCGTCTTCGACGCGTGCTACGCCGGCAATCCGTTGGTCAACGCGATGTGCGTGGGCGTGCTGCGCCAGGAGGACCTGCACCTGGCCTTCGCGTCGGGCCGCGGAAACAAGATCATCCTGTTCGGCGCGCGCACCGGGCTCGACGGCATCGGCGGGGTGTCGGTGCTGGCGTCGGACACCTTCGATGCCGAGAACTCCCGCAAGAAGCTGCCCTCGGTGCAGGTCGGTGACCCCTTCATGGAGAAGGTTCTCATCGAGTGCTGCCTCGAGCTCTACGCGGGCGGCCTGGTGATCGGCATCCAGGACCTCGGGGGAGCTGGATTGTCTTGCGCCACATCCGAACTGGCGTCGGCCGGAGACGGCGGGATGGCGATCGAACTCGACACCGTCCCGTTGCGGGCCAAGGACATGACGCCCGCGGAGGTGCTCTGCAGCGAGTCGCAGGAGCGGATGTGCGCGGTGGTCGCGCCGGAGAACGTGGACGCCTTCCTGGCGGTGTGCCGCAAATGGGAGGTGCTGGCCACGGTGATCGGCGAGGTCACCGACGGGGACCGGTTGCGGATCACCTGGCGCGGCGAGACGGTCGTCGACGTGCCGCCGCGCACCGTCGCGCACGAGGGGCCGGTGTATCAGCGACCGGTCGCGCGGCCCGAGTCACAGGACGCCCTGAACGCCGACCGGTCCACCCGCCTGCCGCGGCCGACGGCGGGGGACGAGCTGCGCGCGACTTTGCTTGCGCTGCTGGGCAGCCCGCACCTGTGCAGCCGCGCCTTCATCACCGAACAGTACGACCGCTACGTGCGCGGCAACACCGTGCTGGCCGAGCACGCCGACGGCGGCGTGCTGCGCGTCGACGAAACCACGGGCCGCGGCATCGCGCTCTCTACCGACGCGTCGGGGCGTTACACGCTGCTCGACCCCTACGCGGGAGCGCAACTCGCGCTGGCCGAGGCCTACCGCAACGTCGCCGTCACCGGCGCGACACCGGTCGCGGTGACCAACTGCCTCAATTTCGGTTCTCCGGAAGACCCCGGGGTGATGTGGCAGTTCTCGCAGGCGGTCCGGGGGCTGGCCGACGGCTGTGCGGCCCTTGGCATCCCGGTGACCGGCGGCAACGTCAGCTTCTACAACCAAACCGGGTCGGCGGCGATCCTGCCCACGCCGGTCGTCGGTGTGCTCGGCGTCATCGACGACGTCGGCCGGCGCATCCCCACCGGCCTCGGTCGCGAACCGGGCGAGACCCTGATGCTGCTGGGCGACACGCGCGACGAATTCGACGGTTCCGTCTGGGCGCAGGTGACCGCCGACCATCTGGGTGGGTTGCCGCCCGCGGTCGACCTGGCGCGCGAGAAGCTGTTGGCAGAGGTGCTGACCGCGGCGTCCCGCGACGGGCTGGTGTCGGCGGCGCACGACCTGTCCGAAGGCGGCCTCGCGCAGGCCATCGTGGAGGCGGCGCTGGCGGGCGAAACCGGTTGCCGCATCGTGCTTCCCGAGGGCGCCGATCCGTTCGTGACGTTGTTCTCCGAGTCGGCGGGCCGGGTTTTGGTGGCGGTGCCGCGCACCGAGGAGAGCCGGTTCCGGGCGATGTGCGAGGCACGGGGGTTGCCCGCGGAGCGCATCGGCGTCGTCGACCAGGCCTCGGACGCGGTGGAGGTTCAGGGGCTGTTCACCGTGTCGCTGGCCGAGCTGCGCGAGACGTCGGAGTCGGTGCTGCCCCGCCTCTTCGGATGAGCCTTAGCGACGAATCCTGATGGGCGAGAGCCGTTTCCACCGGGCCCGCGCGTTCTCCCTGGCCGCCGCCCTGGTCGGCTGGAGCTTTGTCGGCCCGCGACTGCCCACCCGATGGCGGGTCACCCTGCAGGCCGGTGCGGCCGGCCTGCTGGTGCTGGCGACGCGCGCGCCGCTGGGCCTGGGACCGCCGCGGCTATGGGCCGGGCTGCGGCTGGGGTCGGCGGCCGGTGCGGCCGTGGCGAGCGCGGTCGCCGCGACGACGGCCGTGCCCTCGGTGCGGGCGTCCATGGCCGACCGGGATCCGGCCGGTTCGGTGCCCGGCTGGCTGCTGCTGCGGATTCCCGTCGGCACTGTTTGGGCCGAGGAGGCGGCGTTCCGTGCGGCGCTCACCGCCACGGCCTACGAGGCGTTCGGCCGGCCCCGCGGAAGGTTGTTGCAGGCGGCCAGCTTTGGGCTCTCGCACGTCGCGGACGCGCGCGCGGCGGGCGACCCGGTGGTGGGCACCGTGCTGGTGACGGGCATCGCGGGCTGGCTGTTCGGTTGGCTGGCAGACCGTTCCGGCAGCCTCGCCGCGCCGATGTTGGTGCACTTGGCCATCAATGAGGCCGGCGCGATCGCCGCGCTGAGCGTCGGGCGTCACGGGTTGATGGTGTAGTCGCCCAACTGGCGGCCCCACACGTGCTCGGTGAAAAGTGGTGAGCCCAGTTCGAAGTGGTTGTAGGGAGCCATGCTCGCGCCGGTGTCCATCACCAGGAAGGGCGCCGGCCACAACTGCCGGGAGATCGTCTGCCAACAGCCCGGTCGGCCGCCGGGGCCGCCCCTGGCATTGGTCCGCGGCAGATTCTCCGGCCAGATATACGGACTGGGCGCGCCGGTGATCGCGCCGGCCGCGTGGGCGCCCAGCGAATAACCGTTGTCGCCGAGGGCGTTGTGGATCTTGGGCGCGACGTCGTTGAAATTGCGGATGGTGCAGAAGATTTCGGGACTGTACTCGTCGAGCAGCTGGCTGGAGCCGACCAGATCCGCGGCCCCGCGCGTCAGGTACGGTCCGCCGCGTTCGAAGACGTCGGCGCCCGCACCGCCCAGCCCGGCCGCCGCCAGCAGCGCCGCGTCCAGGTCGGATTGCTGGCGGTTGAGCGTGCGCGCCGTGGTCGCCGCGTGTTCGAGCGCCGCCCACAGGTCCGGCGAGGCGTCGGCGTAGGTGTCGCCGAGGGCGGCCAGCCGCGCGAGGTCGGCGCGGATCTCGGGCATCCGGGGATTCACGTCGTCGAGGATCGTGTTGCCGTTGATCAGAGAGGCGCCGAACTTTTCGCCCAGTCCGGTCAGGGCTTGCGCGGCGCCGGCGAGCGTGAGATTCACCTTGACCGGATCCACCTTTTCCGCGATCGACACGAGCGTCTGGAACACGGTGTTGAATTCCGTGGTCACCGAGGTCGCCTCGATCACGGTCGACGGCGTGATCGACCGCGCCGCTGGATGGGGAGGCGAACTCAGCGCGACGTACTTGTTGCCGAACACCGTGGTCGCCTTGATGGTGGCCGCGACATTGGCCGGAATCATCTCGACGTACCGGGGGGTGATGTCCAGCGCCACCTTGGCGGCCGGCTTGCCGCCGCGGGTGATCTCGGAAATGCCGGCCACCCGGCCGATCTGGACCCCGTTGTAGGTGACCTTGGAGCCGGGATCCATCACCAGGCCCGCCCGGGCGGCCACCATCGTCAGCCTCGTGGTCCGCGTGAGGTCCCCCCGGAACTGCAGATACAGGAGCGACCCGACCACGCCCATGATGACGAGCGTCACGAGGCCGACGGACTTGTACGGTGGCCCGCGCCGCAAACGACGACGCTCCATGAGTTTGAGACCCTAGGGTATGGCCGCCCGTCAAAAGGCCGATCCGGCAAAGACCCGGCAGGCCGTGTTGGCCGTCGCGGACTGGCTGCGCGACGAATCCCGGCCCGCCCCCGACCGCGAGAGCCTCGCCGCCGCCGTCCGGCTCACCGCCCGCACCCTGGCCGCCGTGGCGCCCGGCGCCAGCGTCGAGGTGCGGATCCCGCCGTTCGCCGCGGTGCAGTGCATCGCCGGGCCCCGGCATACCCGCGGCACCCCGCCCAACGTGGTGGAGACCGATGCGCGCACCTGGCTGCTGCTGGTGGCCGGGATGCTGTCGTTCTCGGCGGCGAAGGCCGCCGGGGCGCTGAGCCTTTCCGGGTCTCGAGCGGGTGAGATCGAACACTGCCTGCCGCTGATCGATGTCGGCCGAAGATAACCCTGAACTGCAGCTTTAGGGTCGGGCGAGGGAATTTTCGGCGCTCAACACGCGCTGTAAATTCGCGGTCGCGGGTGTCCGACCCGTAGACTCCGTTACGTCACCAACCGTTCCCCGGGGAGCCGCCCAATCGTGACCGTCGCAGGAGCCGAAGCACCCGAGCAGGACCTGAACTCGCCCCGTGAAGAGTGTGGTGTATTCGGGGTCTGGGCCCCAGGCGAGGATGTCGCAAAGCTCACCTATTACGGCTTGTACGCGCTGCAGCATCGCGGGCAGGAAGCCGCGGGTATCGCTGTCGCCGACGGATCCCAGGTTCTCGTCTTCAAAGACTTGGGCTTGGTCAGCCAGGTGTTCGACGAGCAGACGCTCGCGGCCATGCAGGGACACGTTGCCATCGGGCATTGCCGCTACTCCACCACGGGCGACACCACGTGGGAGAACGCGCAGCCGGTGTTCCGCAACACCGCCGCCGGCACCGGCGTCGCGCTGGGCCACAACGGAAATCTGGTCAACACCGCCGAGCTCGCCGCCCGCGCACGCGACGCCGGCCTGATCGCCCGGCGCTGCCCCGCCCCCGCAACGACGGACTCCGACATCTTGGGCGCGCTGCTGGCCCACGGCGCCGCGGATTCCACCCTGGAGCAGGCGGCGCTGGACCTGCTGCCGACCGTGCGCGGCGCCTTTTGCTTGACGTTCATGGACGAGAACACGCTGTATGCGTGCCGCGATCCGCATGGGGTGCGGCCACTTTCGCTCGGACGCCTGGACCGCGGCTGGGTGGTGGCCTCCGAAACGGCCGCGCTCGACATCGTCGGCGCATCGTTCGTGCGCGATATCGAGCCAGGCGAGCTGCTGGCGATCGATGCGGACGGGGTGCGCTCCACGCGTTTCGCCAACCCCACGCCCAAGGGCTGCGTCTTCGAGTACGTCTACCTGGCCCGCCCGGACAGCATGATCGCCGGAAGGTCCGTGCACGCGACCCGGGTGGAGATCGGCCGCCGGCTGGCCCGTGAATGCCCCGTCGAAGCCGATTTGGTGATCGGGGTGCCCGAGTCGGGCACGCCCGCCGCGGTCGGGTACGCGCAGGAATCCGGCATCCCGTACGGGCAAGGCCTGATGAAGAACGCATACGTCGGGCGTACCTTCATCCAGCCGTCCCAGACCATCCGCCAGCTCGGTATCCGGCTGAAGCTCAACCCGCTTCGCGAGGTCATCCGCGGCAAGCGGCTGATCGTCGTCGACGACTCGATCGTGCGCGGCAATACCCAGCGCGCGTTGCTGCGCATGCTGCGGGAGGCCGGCGCCCTCGAAGTCCATGTGCGCATCGCGTCTCCGCCCGTGAAGTGGCCCTGCTTCTACGGCATCGACTTCCCGTCGCCGGCGGAGTTGATCGCCAATGCCGTGCAAGACAAAGAGGAAATGCTCGAAGCGGTACGGCACGCCATCGGGGCGGACACCCTCGGCTACATCTCGCTGCGCGGCCTGGTGGCGGCGTCCGAGCAACCGGCATCGCGGCTCTGTACCGCGTGCTTCGACGGCAAGTATCCGATCGAACTGCCCGAGGAGACGGCCTTGGGCAAGAACGTCATCGAGCACATGCTCGCCAACGCCGCGCGGGGAGCCGGGCTGGACGATCTGGCGCCCGACGAAGTGCCGATCGTCCACTGACGGACGCCGGATCCGCCCCTTCCAAGACGTTTGATAACGGCGGTGGGCGGCGCCCGGTAGCCTTTATCGCGATGACGGATCCCGGAAAAAGCCCCGGACGAAACCCGGGCAGCCACGGCATCACCTACGCGTCGGCCGGGGTGGACATTGAGGCCGGCGACCGCGCCGTTGAAATGTTCAAGCCGCTGGCGACGAAGGCCACCAGGCCCGAGGTGCGGGGCGGCCTCGGCGGGTTCGCAGGACTGTTCGCCTTGCGCAACGACTACCGTGAACCGCTGCTCGCGGCGTCCACCGACGGTGTGGGGACCAAACTTGCTGTCGCGCAGGCGATGGACAAGCACGACACCGTCGGCCTGGACCTGGTCGCGATGGTCGTCGACGACCTCGTGGTCTGCGGTGCGGAGCCGCTGTTCCTGCAGGATTACATCGCGGTGGGCCGGACGGTGCCCGAGCGCCTCAGCGCGATCGTCGCGGGCATCGCCGAGGGGTGCGTGCGGGCCGGCTGCGCGTTGCTCGGCGGCGAAACCGCCGAACACCCGGGGCTGATGGAACCGGACCACTACGACATCTCGGCCACCGGCGTCGGCGTCGTCGAGGCCGACGACGTGCTGGGCCCCGAACGCGTCAAGCCCGGCGACACCATCATCGCGATGGGCTCCTCGGGACTGCACTCCAACGGCTACTCGTTGGCCCGCACGGTGCTGCTCGAAATCGACCGGATGAACCTCGCCGGCTACGTCGAGGAGTTCGGCCGCACGCTCGGTGAGGAGCTGCTCGAACCCACCCGGATCTACGCCAAGGACTGCCTGGCGTTGACCGCCGAAACCCATGTCCGCACGTTCTGCCATGTCACCGGCGGCGGCTTGGCGGGCAACCTGCAACGGGTCATCCCGCACGGCCTGGTCGCCGAAATCGACCGCGGGACCTGGACGCCCGCCCCGGTGTTCCCGATGATCGCCCAGCGCGGCCGGGTGACGCGCGAGGAGATGGAGAAGACCTTCAACATGGGCGTGGGTATGGTCGCCATCGTCGCGCCCGAGGACACCGACCGTGCCCTGGCCATCCTGACGGCCCGGCATTTGGACTGCTGGGTGCTGGGGACCGTCGGCAAAGGCGGCAAAGCGGGCCCGCGGGCAAAGCTCGTGGGGCAGCACCCCAGATTTTAGAAACCTGGATCGAAGCTAGCGCCGGGGTTCAGCGACGCCAGTCGTCGCTGTCTCCCCAAGAGTCGCCGGCGCCGTCGTCCTCGAGTTCGGTGGAGTCGTCGCCCGTTCCTGACAACTCGCGCTGAAGCCGCGTGAAGTCGGTTTGCGGGGAACTGTATTTGAGTTCACGAGCAACCTTGGTCTGCTTTGCCTTAGCCCGGCCGCGGCCCATGGGGGAACCCCCTCGCGCAATAACGGAGCGGCCCGAATCAGGCGGCTCCGATCTCTTGGTGTCGTTATTGTCCTGTTGACAGTTTACCGTGCCTTGCGGTTGGGCGTCGGTGCCCCCCGCCGCTGTGGCGGACGTCATCGAGGATTATCTCGCACCGCCCCGCAACCGTTCAACGGCCAGTCTGCCCGCGCCGATCTGTTCCGCCGGCGGCAGCGAATCGGCGTCGATCACCGCAGCGACCGAGGCCTGCGGGCCGGTCGCCAGTTCGGTGTCGGCCGGCACCCCACGCTTGAGCAGCGCCAGGGCCACGGGCCCGAGGTCCACGTGATCCACCACCGTGCCGAGTCGCCCGACGGCGCGCCCACCGGCGAGGACGGGGTCGCCCGTCGCGGGCCGCTCCACCGAGCCGTCGAGGTGCAACAACACCAGCATCCGGGGCGGTCTGCCGAGGTTGTGCACTCGCGCCACGGTCTCCTGCCCGCGATAGCACCCCTTGTCCAGGTGGACGGCGGCACCGATCCAGCCAACCTCGTGCGGAATCGTGCGCTCGTCGGTGTCGACGCCCAGTCGCGGGCGCAGCGCCGCCACCCGGTGGGCCTCGTACGCCCAGACCCCGGCGTGCCGGAGCCCGCCCTGCACCAATCGGTCCTGCCAGGCGGCGGAGTCGGTGCGGGGGACCAGCAGATCCAGTTCAATCTCGTCGGCGGGGGCGCCGGGCATCCGCCGCACGAAGCCACCACCGGCGAGCGGGGCCGCGGTCAGCTCGGCGGGCAGGACGTCCAGCCCGAGAGCGTCGAGCACCGCTCCGTCGGCCAGCCGCGGCCCCAACAGCGAAAGCACCGCCAGGTCGGCGGCCGCCGGCGCGACATCGGACCAGAAGACCATCTTGCGCAGGTAGTCCAGCAGCGGTTCGCCGCGCCACGGCTCGGTGTCGAGGTAGGTCGTGCCGCCGAGTTCCGTTTGGATCCAATGGTCTTCGACGCGGCCCTGGCCGTCCAGGCTGAGGTTTTGCGTGCTGGCGCCGTCGAGGAGATCGCTGACGTGCTGGGTGGAGATGTTGTGCAACCACTTCTGCCGCTCACCGCCGGTCAGCGTGAGCACCGCGCGGTGTGATCGGTCGATCACCACCGCGTCGGTTTCGGCCGCGCGCTGCTCACCGAGGGGATCGCCGTAATGCCAGACGGCCCCCGCGTCGGGGCCGGCCTCGGGCGCGGGCACTGCAGAAGACACACGTCAACTCTACGGACTCGGCCGCCGAGCGTGCGGCCAGCCGCACAGCCGCCGCCGAGCGTGCGGCCAGCCGCACGCTCGCGGCTAGGCTTTACCCCCATGGCAGGCCACAGGGGTGTGATCGTCACGCTGGACGGCGAGATCCACCCGCCGGATGCCCCACTCCTGCACGCCGACGACCTGGCGGCGGTGCGCGGCGACGGCGTCTTCGAGACGCTGCTGGTCCGCGACGGCCGACCCTGCCTTGTCGAGTCCCACCTGCAGCGGCTGACCCACTCGGCACGGCTGACCGACTTGGCGGAGCCGGACCTGCCGGCCTGGCGCAGCGCGATCGAGGTGGCCACCCGGCAATGGGTGGCGGGCACCGACGACGAAGGCGCGATGCGCCTGATCTACAGCCGCGGCCGGGAGAGCGGATCGACGCCCACCGCCTATGTGATGGTCAACGCCGTGCCCGAGCGCGTGACGGCGGTTCGGCGCGAGGGGCTGGCCGCGGTGACGTTGGCGCGCGGGCTGCCCGCGGCGGGCACCGACGCGATGCCGTGGCTGCTGGCCGGCGCCAAGACGTTGTCCTACGCGGTCAACATGGCCGCCCTGCGGCACGCGGCCCGGCAAGGCGCCGGAGACGTGATCTTCGTCAGCTCGGACGGCTACATCCTGGAAGGCCCGCGCTCGACGGTGGTGATCGCGACCGACGGCTCCGACGGCAACCCGTGCCTGCTGACGCCGCCGCCGTGGTATCCGATTCTGCGTGGCACCACGCAGCAGGCGCTGTTCGAGGTGGCCAGGGCCAAGGGCTACGACTGCGACTATCGCGCGCTGCGGCCCGCCGATCTGGTTGCCGCGCAAGGGATCTGGCTGGTCTCGAGTATGACGCTGGCCGCCCGGGTGCACACGCTCGACGGCCGCCCGCTGCCCCGGTCGCCGTTGGCCGCCGAATTCGCCGCGCTGGTCGACTCGGCGATCGTCAGCGATCGCTGAGCGCTGAATTGTGTTGTCGGCTCGCGGAATCGCGGGTACGGTCGGCCGTACACAAGAAGGGAGGTGGTCCGGGAAATTGATAGCTTCATGGACATGTGAGGTGGCTGCGCGCTAGCAGCAGTGGCTCTCGAATAGCTGGCGATTTACGCGCGCTAGCGAATTCCACGCAGTCACCCGGCCCCCGAGCTTCCGGTCTGTCCAACCAGGAACCTTGCTCGGGGGCCGCGCCATGTCTACGGCCGTTACTGGTTCACCTTCGCCGCGATCTGCCCGGCGAGTTTGCCCGCCTGGCCCGTTTCGGCGTCGGGCCCGCACAGCAGCAGATCGACGACCACACTGGACGCCGCGTGCAGCGCGTGGTGGCAGATCCGGGTTCCGTCCGCTTGGGTCCGCTGCTGGAAAATCTTCGGCGGCGCCCCGGTGACCTCGCCGAACGTCCACCCGCTGCTCTTGCCGTTGAAGCTCACCGTGACCGATTGCCCGGCGCACGCCCTCCACTTGTCCGCCGACAGCTGCACGAACGCGGCGGCCTTCTCCGGGGACGCGAACTCCACGACCGCTTCGTAGAGCCGGTGCGGCGGATTTTCGCCGGCGGTGTGCACGGCCTGCCCGCTCACCGCGGTGTAACCGTCCGCGCCCTTGTAGGCCGCTTCCTCGATGGGTTCGAACGGGCCCTTGCAGTCGGCGTTGGACACCGTCGCCCTCAAGTTGCGCAGTTGCGCGGCTTTCTCGGAGACCACCAGGTTCGGGTCGCCCACCACGGCGCCGACATCGGCGGGGCCGAGCAGATACGAGTCGAGCTTGGAGCCATCCCCGGGATTCGGAACGTTCCCGACATTCGGGGCTGGGTTCGAGCCCGTCTGAACCTGATTCGGGCCGTTGCCCGCCCTGCTGGCGGGCTTGGTCTTGCCGCCCTGCATGGTGAGGACGACGACGATCGCGATTGCCGCGATCACCGCGACGGCGACTCCCCCAATGATGAGCAGCCGCTTGTTGGATCCGCCCGCCGCGGCACCACCGACCGCGGTGGGCGCGGCCTTGGCCGTCGGGCCGCTGGGCTCGGGGGTCGCGGCGGGCCGGGGTGCGACGGCGGTGGTTGCTTCCGCCTCCGCGTCAGCGGCCGGTTTGCTCGACGAACCGCCCTTGGCCTCGATCTCGGCCAGCACATTGTCGATTTCGGTCCGGGTGCGGTAGGTGACGTCGTGGCGCAGGCGCAGCATGCGCAGCAGCTGGGCGATGTCGCCGCGCGCGCTGGGGTCGTCGCCGTCCTCGTCGAATCCCTGGCGCAGTTCGATGAGGAGTTGGGTCTGCTGCTGCGGGCTGAGCTCCTTTTCGGCGAGGGTGTTGCCCAGCCGGGTGATGTAGCCAAACGGCACCGGCGGCTCTTCGGGCAGCGGGTCCGGCAACGGCACCGGCTTGCCCTGCAGGGCGTGCACGGCCGTCACCAGTTGGATGCCGGCGTCCACCGTCGGTTCGCGGTAATCGATGATCTGCAGCGTCGCAAGGGGATTCACGCGCATGCTGTCGATGTCGCCGATCCGAACGGGAAGGATCGGCCGGTTCAGCGCCCGCGCATAACGCAATTCGGCCTGACTCGGCTTGGACTGCAGCCAATTGTTGGACAGCGCGACGATGAACACGTCACACGAGCGGATCTGCTCGAGGATCTTGTTCCACCACGAATCGCCGCCGCCGAGCTCCTGGTCGAACCAAACCTGTTGCTGTGCGCGCCGAAGCGCGGAAGTCAGGGCGTCGACGGTCGCCCTGTCCTGGCTCGAGTAGCTGATGAACAGCGGCATCGCGGTCTCCTACGGGGAGGCGTAGCAAACGAACGGGCGGAATCGGCGCACCCGGCTATTGGGCATGCGCCGATACCGTATCAGTGTCGGGCCCCCTCGGACGGCGCAAATCTACTGCTATTCGGGGCGGCGACGGCTAAAAGTCATTCATGGCCGCCGTCTACCGCAGAAGCTTCCTCGGGCGGGTGGAATTCGGCGTAGCGACGCGCGAATTCGGCGCCGGGAACCGGCCACTGCTCGCCCGTGGTTCCGCGCACCACCCAGTCACCTTCCGCCGCGGTCGTGGGCCCCTCCAGGGTGTTCACGGTCTCGCCCGCATGGGCGGGGCGGGCTTGGACCCGTCCTTTCCGCTGCCAGCGCCCGTCGCCGGCGGGCTCGTAGGTGTCCCGGAAGATGTCGTCGCGAACCGACCACACCTTGCCGTCTTCCTGGATCGCCCAGTCGCCGGCGTCGGCGCTCATGGTGTGCCCCGAATCCGACGTCCACGTCCATGGGGCGCTGCGCTGTTCGGCGGTCACCGTTCCCACCCGGGTGAACGACTGCCAGAGCGGGCGCGACCGGAAGCCCAGCTGGCGCAGGCTCCACAGCGTGCCCGCCAGGCTGCGCACCGCGGCGTTGAGCAGGCCCGGGTCGCTCTCCACCACCGACCAGTCGGCCAGCTTGTCGTGGACCTTGCGCGAATCGTCGCGCGGTGACCCGTATTTCCACCCGTTGCGGCGGTAGTAGCGGCACCAGTCCTCGTGCTCCGCCCTGGCCATGCTCAACGCCGCGTCCTGGTCGAAGCCCATCAGCGCGAGCTGCTCCAACGGGGGCAGCCCCGCCATTTCGTTGCCGGACAGCTGCGCCGGCGGGCTGCCCCACGTGTTCCAGGTGTGCCCGGCGATCTGCTCCACCATCCACAGCGCGTTGCGAACTTGCCGCCGGTTGGACCCGCGGTAGAACTCGTTGAGTTCGGACCACGGCATCGCGGCCGGGGACCGCGGCGCGTCCGGGTCGATCGTCGAGACATACCGCTCGTGGATCAGCCTGGCCGCGCGCTCCCAGGCGTCCTGCACCTGGCCCTCTTGGGTGTCCAGCACCAGCGAGTACGACTGCAACCGCCCGACCACCTGGATCGAGTCGTCACTGATGCTGGTGTTGAGGTCGGAGGCGTAGATGGGCATGTCGGGGAAGCGGGCCGCCAGCCTCGCCGCGGTGGTCGCCGCATGGGAGTCCACGAAGATCACCGCGCTGGTCGCCGGGTCGCCGTCGCCGATCAGCTTCAGCATGGTCGGAACCGTCGGCGCCTCCGCCGTCGCATCGATCGCCGGCCCCTCCGAGGCGAATCCCGCCTGCCGCCGGTAGAACTCGTGATCGGCCAGGTATTCCGCGGCGTCCCTTTCGACCAGCGTGAGGGCGGGCAACGGGACCGCGCCGGACGGCGTGTAGAACTCGCGCTCCAGGGCGCGCTGCGTCAGATCGGCGCACAGGGCCAGGGTCAATTGTGAAGTGCCACAGACGAATACACGCTTGGTTCGGCCCGTCGCGATGATGCTGTCGAGCAGCCTGCCCGCGGTCACCTCGTACTTGCCGACCACGTCGGCCGCCCACCGGGTGTCCGATCCGCCGAACTGCTGCGCCCGCCAGGCCTGGGCCAGCCACGGGTCGTCCATCCGCACGATGAGTGGCAACCGCCGCTTGCGGCCGACCTCGTCGAGCCGGCGGCTGATCAGGTCCAGCCACAACAGGTTGATCGCCGGGTCGGGCGCCATCAGGTAAAGCCGGGACAGGTGGCGCCACAACCGCAGCGAGACCAGGGTGGACGGGTTGTTGAAGTCGACCAGGACCACCCGGGCGCCCTGCCTGCGAGCCCGCTGCACCCGGTCGTCGCTGGCGCCCGTGATGACGACCAGCGTGCTGCGCCGGTCCAGTGTCCGCGCGACGGCGCTGATCATCGATTGGCTGTCGGCGTCGACCCCGACGATGGCCGTGACGGAGTCGGCCAGGTTGGCCCGCAGCCGGTCCACCTGGGACCGGAAGACGCCGACCACGACGCCGCCCAAGCCGGTGAAGATCGCCGACAGGGCGGCGATGCGGGCCAGTTCCAGGCCGACCGGCGTGGGGTTCGGGCAGGTCCGCCCGCTCACCGAGAAGTCGCCGGTGCCGCCCTTGACCAGGCTGGCCGTGGCCATCAGCGGGGTGAACAGGGCCGGATGGTTTGCGTCGTGACACCCCCAGTACGAGGTGAGGCCCAGCAGCGCCGTCAGCGGGACGAGGGCGGCGATCAGGGTGAACGACACGCCCACCACCCGATGGCTGCCGCCCGAGCGGACGGTCAGCACCGACGCCCAGATCAGCACGGTCACGACGATCGCGAGGGTCGGCATCGACCCGGGCCGCCCGAACCACGAAAGGCCCGGCGGCAGCCTGTCGATCAGGGAGGGCTGCAGGTCCAGCACGGCCAAATAGCCGATGAGCAGCAGGCCGACCGCGGTGACACCCCAGCGCAATATGGGCGAGGGTGCCCTCCTGGGACGCATCCGCCGATCTCCCTTCGCGGGGCTGCCCGGACGTCGAACAGTACACGCAAAAGATCGACCGAAGGCAACGATTTCGGGCCGCTGCGCGGCGCCCGGTTGCCCCGGCGGGCAACGGCTCGTCGGCTATCCGGCGTACCGGGAGAGCCGCGCCGAAAGATGGGGTACCAGGCCGCCGTCGGCGTCCACCCGCTCCTCGACGTAGGCCAGGTCGCCGCCCTCGACGATGCCGTAGAGCCGCTTGGCGCCGCCGACCAGCACACCCGATCGGCTGCGGGCCAGCGCATCGGTCACCAGTTCCCACGACGACTGGGTGCGCGGCCGCCCGTAGAACAGCTCGACGTAGCCCGCCGAATGCGCCAACAGCAGCTCGATCGCCTGAGATTCGCTGGGGTCGTCGGGGTCGCTGACAAAGCGCCAGAAGCCCGTCTCGCGCAAGCCGTGTTCCTGGTAGTCGCCCGTCTCGCTGAGCCGCCAGGAGCGGGCTTCCCAGTTGAGGTAGTCGCCGCCGTCGTGCGAGACCACGATCTGCTGACCGAACCGGTAGTCCCCGTCGTGTCCGCGGCCCTCGCCCTCCCCGCGCCACACACCGACCAGCGGCAGCAGGGCCAGCAAGGCGTCGTTCAGATTGGCGCCTTCGCGCAAGTTGGCGGTGTCGGCGGGAACGGGCAGATCATCGAAGGCGGGGATGTTGCGGCCGGCGGTCAACTTGGCGCGCTCAGCGGCGGCGGCCACAGCACGATCGCCGGAGCCCGCGGAACTCAGTGGCTCGTCGCCGGGGGCGGTCACGATTCGTCGGTGATCAGCCGGTACAGCACGTACAGCGCGAACCATGAGATCACCACGACCGCCACGACCAGCATGATCTCGAAGAAAAGCACCACGGGGACAAGTCTATTCGCCCCGGGAGATCCCGGTCAGGGCAGCCGGGGTCTCAGGCGATCTTGACGTCGACCTCGTGGATGCCGGCACCCGACGGGCTGACCACGGCGTTGCCGTTGCCGGCCGCCGACAGCGCGCGCAGCGTCCAGGATCCCGGCGCGGCGAAGAACCGGAAGTCGCCCGTGGCGGACGCGACGACCTCGGCCGTGAACTCGTCCGACGAGTCGAGCAAGCGGACGAACGCGCCGCCCACCGCCTGGCCGTCACTATCCACGACGCGGCCGGTGATCACGGTTTCCTTCTCCAAGTCGACGCTGGCGGGCAGCGTCACTCCTTGTTTCGGGGCAGAGCACATATCAGCTTCCCAACTCGATCGGGGCACCCACCAGGGAGCCGTATTCCGTCCAACTTCCGTCGTAGTTCTTGACGTTTTTGTGGCCGAGTAATTCCCGGAGCACGAACCAGGTGTGCGACGACCGCTCGCCGATCCGGCAGTACGCGATCGTTTCCTTGGTGCCGTCCAGCCCGGCGGCGGCGTAGAGCTTGGCCAACTCCTCGTCGGACTTGAAGGTGCCGTCCTCGTTGGCGGCCTTGCTCCAAGGCACGTTGATCGCCGCGGGAATGTGGCCGGGCCGCTGGCTCTGCTCCTGCGGGAGGTGCGCCGGCGCCAGGATCTTGCCCGAGAACTCGTCCGGCGAACGCACGTCGACCAGGTTCTTTTCGTTGATCGCCGCGATCACCTCGTCGCGGAACGCCCGGATGCTGTTGTCCGGGGCCGCGGCGGTGTACGAGGTGGCCGGCCTGCTCACGGCGTCGCGGGATAGCGCGCGCCCGTCGAGCTCCCACTTCTTGCGTCCGCCGTCGAGCAGCTTGACGTCGACGTGGCCGTACAGCTTGAAATACCAGTAGGCGTAGGCGGCGAACCAGTTGTTGTTGCCGCCGTAGAGGATCACGGTGTCGTCGTTGGCGACGCCGCGTTCGCTGAGCAGCTTCGAGAATTGCTGCGCGTCGACGAAGTCACGCTTGACCGGGTCCTGCAGATCGGAGCGCCAGTCCAGCCTGATCGCGCCGGGGATGTGGCCGGTGTCGTATGCGCTGGTGTCCTCGTCGACCTCGACGAAGACGACACCGGCGGCGTCGAGATTGCTCTCGGCCCAGTCCGCGGAGACCAGGACGTCGGAGCGTGCCATGCGGGGGATCCTTTCGATCGCTTTGAAATGAACAGTTCAGGCGGTGCGCGCGGCGCCTCTCAAACGCGCGACCAAGGGGTAGAGCTGGCAGCCGAGGCAGATGCCGAAGGCGGCATTGAGGAATGCCGCGACGAGCGCGGCGGCGGTGGCGATCACGCCGACCAGGAAGGCGCCCGCGGCGAATGCGGCGACGCCCACGACGGCGAAGATCAGGCCGACAAGCTGCGCGAACTTCAGCGGGGCGACCGGTTCGCGCTCCCGGACGGGCCCGATGCGGGGCGCGACGAAGCGCGCGAAGACGCGCCCGTACGGGTGCTTGCGGGGGCCACCGACGGCCCCGACGGCGAAGATGACGGCCTGGATCCCCAGAACGACCGCCGCCGCCAGCGGGCTGGCGGCGGATACGGCGAGGGTGATCACCAAGACCACCGTGGTGACCCAGGCGGCGAACCTCGGTCCGCGCACGTCGACGACGTCTTGCTGGGTGGCGGTGTTGCTCGGCACGGTACTACTCCTGGATACGCCTGTTGCTTATGGGAACGAACGACGGGAGACGGGCCTCGGTGACGTTCCGGGGCTGCCCTGAGTGCTTACGCGAAAGCGCGCGGCGACTCAGCAGCTACAGCGACAGCAACAGCCCGCGGTGCGGCACAGATCGACTGCGCGGCGTTGGGTGAGCATGGGCTCAATGCGGGCTTGCACGTCGGCAAGCTTACCGAATGACCGACGGCGATCAAATCCGCGGCGGCGGCCGCTGACGCAGGTACACCGGTCACGACTGCTTGAAGCCGTCCAGATCGACGGTCACGCGATAGCTGATGCCCTCGATGATGACGTCGGAGCCGCGCGCCCCCTCGGTCTTCGGCGCCACCCCGAACGGAAGCCGCTGGTTGGGCACCCGGGTGCTGAAGGCCCGTAGCACCGCATCCCGCTTGTTGTCCGGAACGGCTTGGTCCGCGGTATCGGCCCCGGTCAGGACGCCGGTCGGCGTGATCACCAGCGTCGTCGGATCGTCGGGGGCGATGGAGAGGTCCACCGAGACGCTGACCCGGTGCTCGAAGTCGATCGAGTGCGGCGTGCCGCTGAACACCAGGCCGTGGCTGTCGGAGATGCCCGACGCGGTGACCCCGCCGGTTGCGGTGTTGGTTTCCTTTGGCGGCGCTTCGACCATCAGGTCGCTGATGCCCATGTAGCGGCCCAAATGCGTCGAGTCGATGATGATGCGGCTCTCGAGTTTGCCGACGGGCAGCTTCGCTTCGGGCCCGATCAGCCAGGAGGTGTGGGTCAGGTCGACCGAGTACATCGTCGCCTCGAGGGTGGCCTTGCCGACCGTGGCGTGGTCGACGGCGTTGGCCTTGATCTCCAGCTGGTTGTAGTGGTGGCGCATCGCCTGCGGGATGAAGGGGAACGCCACGATGGCCACGAACGGGTCGGACCTCAGGCTGGCCGCTTTGCGCACGCTGCACGACAGCCGGTATTCGGCGTAGATGCTGCTCCCGTAGTCGACGCCGAAGGCGCCGAGGACGACCACGACCACGGCGATCGCCACCGCCGCCAGCCCGATCAGGACCTTGCGCACCCGCATATTGTGGCGTAACCCTGTTCCCGGACGACGACGGGCCGCCCGGGTGGTGGGGCTCACACTGCGGTCGTCGCCACGCAGAAATGGCAGGTGGCAAGTTATCGTTAGGTGACCTGGCAACTAACGCGTCGTTGCGTTGCGAATTGTGAAGATGCCGTTCCCCCGAGTTGGAGGGGCTAGTTGGAGCTATTACTGCTTACCTCGGAGCTGCATCCCGACCCGGTCCTGCCGTCGTTGTCGCTGCTGCCCCACACCGTCCGTACGGCGCCGGCGGAACCGTCCTCGTTGCTCGAGGCGGGGACGGCGGACGCCGTGCTCGTGGACGCGCGCACCGATCTGTCGTCCGCGCGAGGGCTTTGCCGGCTGCTGAGCACGGCCGGCCGATCCGTGCCCGTCCTGGCGGTCGTCAGCGAGGGTGGCCTGGTCGCGGTCAGCGCGGACTGGGGCCTGGACGAGATCTTGCTGCCGAGCACGGGCCCCGCCGAGATCGACGCGCGGTTGCGGCTGGTGATCGGGCGCCGCGGCGGGCTGGCCGACCACGAGAGCGCCGGCAAGGTGAGCCTGGGTGAGCTGGTGATCGACGAGGGCACCTACACCGCGAGGCTGCGGGGGCGCCCGCTCGACCTGACCTACAAAGAGTTCGAGCTGCTCAAGTACCTGGCCCAGCACGCGGGGCGGGTGTTCACCCGCGCGCAGCTGCTGCACGAGGTGTGGGGATACGACTTCTTCGGCGGCACCCGCACCGTCGACGTGCACGTGCGCCGACTCCGCGCCAAACTCGGCCCCGAATACGAGGCGTTGATCGGCACCGTCCGCAACGTCGGATACAAGGCCGTCCGGCCCGCCCGCGGTCGCGCACCGATCGCGGGCCCCAATGAGGATGACGGCGTCGACGACGTCGAGTCCGAGCCCGAAGAACTGCCAGAGCCGCTGGGCGACCCGTTGCGCAGTCAGTGACCGCACCCGTCTGGCGCTCGACGCTGACCGCGGACGAGCAGCGGCAAGTGCGGGAACTCGTCACGGCCGCAACGGGATTCGATGGCGTGGCGCCGGTCGGCGAACAGGTGCTGCGCGAGCTTGCGCACGACCGCAGCGCGCATCTGCTCATCACCGAGGCCGACGAGATCGTCGGTTACCTCAATCTTTCGCCCGATGCCGCTATGGCCGAACTCGTGGTGCAACCGCGGCTGCGCCGGCGTGGCTTCGGGACGGCGCTGGCGCGGTCGGCGTTGGCCAAGACCGCCGAGCGCAACCGGTTCTGGGCGCACGGCACCCTCGAACCGGCGCGGGCCACCGCCTCCGCGCTCGGTCTGGTGCCGGTGCGCGAACTGCTGCAGATGCGGCGCACGCTGCGGGACACGCACGGCCTGATTCGCCCCGTGCCCGGCGTGCGCGTCCGCACGTACGCCGGCAGCGGCGATGACGCCGAGCTGTTGCGCGTCAACAACGCCGCCTTCGCCGACCACCCCGAGCAGGGCGGCTGGACCGAAGCCCAGCTGGCCGAGCGGCGCAACGACCCGTGGTTCGACCCGGCCGGTTTGTTCCTCGCGTTCGACGACTCCGGCGGCGACGAGGCGGGCCAATTGCTGGGCTTCCACTGGACCAAGGTGCACACCGATGAAGGCGGCCTGGGGGAGGTCTACGTCGTCGGCGTCGATCCCTCCGCACAGGGTCGGGGTTTGGGGCAGATGCTGACGGCCGTCGGCATCGCGTCGTTGGCGGACCGGCTGGCCGACGCCCCCGAGCCGACCGTCTTGCTGTACGTGGAGTCGGAGAACGTCGCCGCCGTGCGCACCTATCAGCGCCTGGGCTTCAGCACCTACAGCGTGGACACCGCCTACGCGGTCGCCGCCGACTGACCCGAGCGCGCCCCGCACCCCGTTGTTCACCTGCTTTTGGTAGTGAGACCCGCGGCGAAGCATATTTCGCCGCGACCTGGCAACCTGTTGGGGGGTTGGGTCGGCGAGTGCGTCAGGAAGCGGGTTCGGTGAGGCTCGACAGGGGAGGCAGAGCGCTGACCGCGCTCGCCGCGGTGGCGGCGATCGGTGGTGGCGCGATGACCGGCTGTGGGGGTGACCAGAACCGCCACGCCGCGTCGCCGGCGGCGGCCTCCGGGCCGACGGGCACGGCCGGCTGTAGCGGCAAGAACAACCTGACGGCGGAGGGCTCGACGGCACAGCAAAACGCGATGGCGCTGTTCAACCAGGTCTGGGGCCAGTACTGCCCGGGCAAGAGCGTGTCATACAACCCGACCGGTTCCGGGGCCGGGCGCGAGCAGTTCATCGCCGGCCATGTCGACTTCGCGGGCGCCGACTCCCCGCTGGCCGCCGGCCAGATCGGCCCGGCCGCCGCCCGCTGCGACGGGAACCCGGCGTGGGACCTGCCGCTGGTGTTCGGACCGATCGCGTTGGTCTACAACCTTGCCGGGATCCCGCCGCTGGTGGTCAGCAGTGACGCGCTGGCCAAGATCTTCAGTGGGCGGATCACCGCCTGGAACGACCCGATCCTGGTGGCTCTCAACCCCGGCGTCCCGCTGCCCAACACCAAGATCACCCCGATCTACCGGATGGATTCGTCGGGAACCACGGACAACCTGCAGAAATATCTGACGGCCGCCGCGCCGCAGAGTTGGACCAAGGGCGTCGGCAACGAGTTCCAGGGCGGGGTGGGCGAGGGGGCCACGAAGTCTGCCGGTGTCGTTCAGGCCGTGCGGGGCATGCCGGGCGCCATCGGGTACGTCGAGAAGGGCTTCGCCGACCAGGCCGGCATGCCCTACGCCCAGATCGGCACCAACAAGGGTGCCGTCATCCCGCTCACCACCGAGACGGCCGGTAATGCCGTCCGTGCGGCCAATTTCGTGGCCGACGGCAACGACCTGGTGCTCGATCTCAATCCGATGTACGCCTCTCAGGAGCCGGGCGTCTACCCGTTGCTCATGGCGACGTACGAGATTGTGTGCTCGAAGGGCTCCGACCCCGACACCACCGGGGCCATCAAGTCGTTCCTCACGGTGGCCGCCGGCAGCGGCCAGGCCGATCTGCCATCGGCCGGCTATGTGCCGCTGCCCGACAAGGTCAAAGAGCGACTGGTTGCCACGATCAACGCCCTGCAGTGACGGCTTGGACCAGGCATTGCGGCGCGAGGGGACGTTACCGGGCATGATGTACATCCGGGACCGGCGCCGACGCCGGTGTGAACCCGCTCCCCGCCGAGCGGTTGTGGGGGGCCGCCCCAACCCTCATCCTGGTGTTCGCCACCATCAAAACAGCGGGGCCCGGGTCGGAGCGGATTCGGTGGCACGAAGAAGGCATAGGCAGGAGCAGTAAGAGTGGCCAAACGGTTGGACCTCAAGGCCGTCAACATCTACTACGGTGCGTTCCACGCGGTCGCGGATGTGACGCTGTCCATCCTGCCGCGCAGCGTCACGGCGTTCATCGGCCCGTCGGGTTGCGGCAAGACGACGGTGCTGCGCACGCTCAACCGGATGCACGAGGTGGTCCCCGGCGGACGGGTGGACGGCAACGTGCTCCTGGACGACGAGGACATCTACGGCGCCGGCGTTGACCCCGTCGGTGTGCGCCGGGCAATCGGGATGGTGTTCCAGCGGCCGAATCCGTTCCCCGCCATGTCGATTCGTGACAACGTGGTGGCCGGCCTGAAGCTGCAGGGGGTGCGCAACCGCAAGGTGCTCGACGAGACCGCCGAATACTCGTTGCGCGGCGCGAACCTGTGGGATGAGGTCAAGGACCGGTTGGACCGGCCGGGCGGCGGATTGTCCGGAGGCCAGCAGCAGCGGTTGTGCATCGCGCGGGCGATCGCGGTGCAGCCCGACGTGCTGCTGATGGACGAGCCGTGCTCCGCGCTGGATCCGATCTCGACGATGGCCATCGAGGAATTGATCAGCGAGCTCAAGCAGGACTACACCATCGTCATCGTCACCCACAACATGCAGCAGGCAGCCCGAGTCAGCGACTACACCGCGTTCTTCAACCTGGAAGCCGTCGGGAAGCCGGGGCGGTTGATCGAGGTCGACGACACCGAGAAGATCTTCTCCAACCCCAGCCAGAAGGCCACCGAGGATTACATCTCCGGCCGCTTCGGCTGAGGCGGGCGCGTTTTCGCTTACTGCGAAGCGGGTTTCGCTTCTTCTTCGGGCAGCCTGCCGGTCGCCTGGAAGATGACCCGCCTCGCCACCTCGACGGCGTGGTCGGCGAAGCGCTCGTAGAACCGGCCCAGCAGGGTCACGTCGACGGCGGCCGCCACACCGTACTTCCACTCGCGGTCCATCAACACCGAGAACAGATGGCGGTGCAGATCGTCCATGGCGTCGTCCTCTTCGCGGATCCGGGCGGCCTTCTCCGGATCGCGGGACATCACCACCTCTTGCGCGCTGTTGCCCAATTCGACTGCCACCCTGCCCATTTCGGCGAAGTACCCGTTGACCTCTTCGGGCAGCGCGTGCTGCGGATGCCGGCGGCGAGCGATCTTCGCGACGTGCAGGGCCAGCGCACCCATCCGGTCGATGTCCGCCACCATCTGAATCGCGCTCACGATCGACCTCAGATCACCGGCGACCGGCGCCTGCAAGGCCAGCAGCACGAAGGCGCTTTCCTCGGCTTGTGCGCTCAGCGCCGCGATCTTTTCGTGGTCGCTGATGACCTGTTCGGCCAGCACCAGGTCGGCCTGCAACAGGGCTTGGGTGGCCCGCTCCATCGCGATGCCCGCCAGCCCGCACATCTCGCCCAGTCGCTCGGATAACTCCGCGAGCTGCTCGTGGTAGGCGGTCCGCATGTCGCCAAGCCTACGTTCTCGGCGCGGAAAAGGGGCGGTGGAGCGCCGCCAAATGCGCTTATTCGCAGGTGGTGTCGGCGGCGTTGGTGACGGTCAGGTCCTCGGGGAGCTTGGCCGGGGCGCTGCCGGAGCCGCGTTCGATCTGCAGGCTGATCGACGACCCGCTCGGTTGCGGAGTGGCGACCGACTTGAAGTCGGGTCCGAGCACCACCTGCACCACCTGGCCGTAGCCGGAGACGCGCTGCACCTTCGCGTTGGTGAAGGAGGACGCGACGGTCGCCGCGGCCTGCTCGTTGCCGGGCGAGAACAACACGGTCGTGGTGTTGACGGAGCTCGGGTAGTCGTCCGGCGTCATTACGTTGAAGCCGCTGCGCTTGAGCTGGCTGGTCGCGGTGGCCGCCAGCCCGCTTTGCGTCGTGGCGTTGGAGACCCGCACGGTGACGTCGCCCGGGGTGGTCGTGGTGACCTGTTCCTGTCGGGGCTCGGGCGGCGCGGTCGGTGCCGGCGCCTTCTTGGTGGCGGGCGCCTTCGTCTGCCCCGATTTCTCGTCGGAGGTTCCGAGATTCTTTGCGTTCTGGTCGTTTTCCTCGGGCAGCGGATCATCGTTGATGATGGCGTCGAACAGCGCGCGCATGTCCGCCATGCGCGGCGGCTCGTCGCCGTTCTGATCGGTGACGCCGGTCGGCACGGTGACGAACGTGACGTGCCCGGCCGCCATGCCCTGCAACGACTGGCCGAGCTGGATCAGGTCCTTCGACTGCACGTTGTCGACGATGGTGTCGCTGATGAACATGTTGACCACGCTGTTGAGCTTGTTGAGGTCCAGCAGCGTGTCCTCGGAGATCAGCGAACGCAGCAGCGACGACAGGAACAGCTGCTGGCGTTTGATGCGGCCGTAGTCCCCGTTGGTTTCGGTGGTGACCTGCCGGGCCCGCACGTAGTTGAGGGCGGTCGGGCCGTCCAGGACCTGGCGGCCGCCGTGTTCGAGCACGGTGCCCAACTCGTAGTCGTGCAGCGCGGTTTTCGAGCACACCTCGACGCCGCCCAGCGCGTCGACCATCTTGGCGAAGCCGGAGAAGTCGACGGCGATGAAGCGGTTGATGCTCAACCCGGACAGTTTCTGGATTTCCTTCACCAGGCATTTCGGCCCGCCGAAGGCGAATGCGGAGTTCAGCTTGGTCTCGGTGTAGACCATCTTCGGGCCCCAGGTCTTGGTCTTCGCGTCGTAGAGGGGCCCGTATTTGCCCGTGTCCGGGTTCCACGCCTCGCATTGCATCGGGGTGATCGCCAGGTCGCGCGGGAACGACACCGCAACCACGCGTTTGCGGTTGGCCGGGATGTTGACCAGCATCACCGTGTCCGATCGCGCGCCGCCGGCGTCCTCGGTGTCGCCGGCGCCCATGTTGGCGTTGTCGCCGGCGCGCGAATCCATGCCGACGATCAGGAAGTCTTCGTCGCCGTATTGCCCGTTGCGGTCGCGAATGTCATCCGAACCCTGGTCGAGGGCGCTGATGGTGTTGAGACGCGCGTTCTTCGACGTGCTCCACTGCCACGCCCCGCCGGTCATGGCCACGGCGAGCACGGCGAGCAGCGCGGCCACCGAACGCCCCGCCAGCAGTATCGGCCGGTGGCGGCGGCCCGCTTTCCCCTGGCCGGCGGCAGGCGCCCCATCCGAGGCGGGCTCGTCGTCGCTGCGGTGGTCGGACAGGTCGGGGAGTTCGGAGACCGCATCCAGCGAGTAGGCGAGGTCCTCGATCACCTGCGTCGGCTGCAGCTCTACCGGCACGCCCGGTTCGGGCTCGGCGGGCTCTTCCTCGGGCTCGGCGCGGCGGTGCGTGGACCGGCCGGTCTGCGGCGCACCGAGTTTGGCGATCAGATCGGCGACGCTGAGCCCGCCCCCGGTGTGGGACCCGGAATCGTCCTCATCGTCGGCCTGCGGCGGGAGGGCATCTACCGTGGTCTCGGCCTGCCAGAGATGGCGGCTGTCGTCGGACGGGGGCTCCGAGAACCGCTCCCACGGGGCGGCGCCCAGCGCTGCCCGCCGAGCGCCGCGAGTGGCGTCGTCCTCGGCGTCACTCATGTCCTACCGGCCTCCGAAGCTCCGATGCAGATGTCAGCGTGTCCGTGCAAATGCCGCCAGCGCTTGGAGTGTCAGCGCTGCGGCTCATGCCACCCGTGGGCCGCACTCCTTTGTCGCGGTCGGGTGGCGGCGCGTTACCGATCCGCAGGAACGCGCAATGCGGCAAGGTCCACATGGTACTGAGTAATCGGTCGAGACGCGATTTCGAGCGGTGGATCAGCCGCCGGAGTGCATCACGTCGGCACCGGCCGGGACGGTGCAATCGTCGGGGTCGGCCAGCCAGTCTTCGGGCAGCGCCACCCGGGCCGGTGAGCCCTGCCGGCCCCGCGGGCCGCTCGCCGCGTCCGGGAACGGCACGGTGGGGTCCAATTGGCTTAGCAGCGAGTCGAGTTCGTTGAGGGTCTTGACCATCGCCAGCGCCCGGCGCAGCTCCGAGCCGGCCGGAAAGCCGTGCAGGTACCAACCGATGTGCTTGCGGATGTCGCGCATGCCCTTGTCCTCGCCGAAGTGCGCGGCCAGCAGCCGCCCGTGCCGGCGGACGATGTCGGCGACCTCGCCCAACGTGGGCGGGGTGGGGGCCGGGCTATCGGTGAACGCGGCCGAGAGCTCGGCGAAGAGCCAGGGTCGGCCCAGGCAACCGCGGCCGATCACGACGCCGTCGCACCCGGTGGTGGCCATCATGGTCAGGGCGTCGCTGGCGTCGTAGATGTCGCCGTTGCCCAGCACCGGAATCGTCCGCACGTGCTGCTTGAGCAGGGCGATCTGCTCCCAGTCGGCGGTGCCGGAGTAGCGCTGCGCCGCGGTGCGGGCATGCAGCGCGACGGCAGCGGCGCCCTCGGCCTCGGCGATGCGGCCGGCGTCGAGGTGCGTGCGATGCTCGTCGTCGATGCCGACGCGGAACTTGACCGTCACCGGGATCCGGGTGCCTTCCGTGGCGCGCACCGCCGCCGCGACGATCTGCCCGAACAGCCGGCGCTTGTAGGGCAGCGCCGCGCCGCCGCCGCGCTTGGTGACCTTGGGCACCGGACAGCCGAAATTCATGTCGATGTGGTCGGCCAGGCCTTCGTCCGCGATCATCTTGGCGGCCGCGTACGTGGTCGCCGGGTCCACCGTGTAGAGCTGCAACGAGCGGGGCGACTCGTCGGGCGCGAAGGTCGTCATGTGCATGGTGGCCGGGTGCCGCTCGACGAGCGCGCGCGCCGTCACCATCTCGCAGACGTACAGCCCGCTGACGGTGCCGACCTTCGCCTGTTCCAGTTCCCGGCACAGCGTCCGGAACGCGACGTTGGTCACACCCGCCATCGGGGCCAGCACCACCGGGCTGGGGAGCGCGATGGGACCGATCCGCACCGCTTGATTACCGCCGGCTCATGGTCAGCGTGCCCGCGGTCCGGTGCAGCTCGAACGCGGTGGTCCTCTTGCCGGTGCGGGCTTCCCGCTCGAGCTGGCGCTGCTTGGAGATCTCGAACTTCTCGCAGGTTTGCTCGAGTTCTTTGATCAGCAGCGCAAGGTCGTCGCGCATGGCGGCCGCCTCACCGGTGAAGTCCTCGCGCTCGAAGATGCGCCATTTCTTCAGCACCGGCATGACCACGTCGTCGAGGTGAATGCGCGGGTCGTACACGCCACCCACGGCGATGGCGACGGCCTTCCGGCGGAACTCAGGTACCTGATAGCCCGGCATCTGGAAATTGCGCAGCACCTTGTGCAGCGACTTCATCGCCTGGTTGGGCGCCGCGCTGAACCCGGCGTCGCTGACGTCGCGGTAGAAGATCATGTGCAGGTTCTCGTCGGCCGAGATCTTCGCCAGCAACTGGTCGGCGATGGTCTCATTGCAGGCCTTGCCCGTGTTGCGGTGGGAAATCCGGGTCGCCAGCTCCTGGAACGTCACGTAGATGACCGAGTCGAAGAGGCTCTCGGCGAACAGGTCGGCGCGAATCTGCTGGTTCTGCCCCGGGCTGAAGCCGCGGTTCACCACCTCGATGCGGAGCTTCTCCAGCTCGACGGGGTCGACGGCGCGGGTCACCACCAGGTAGTCGCGCAGCGCGATCCCGTGCCGGTTCTCCTCGGCGGTCCAGCGATTGACCCACTGGCCCCACGGCCCGTCCAAGCCGAAGTTCATCGCGATCTCGCGGTGGTATGACGGCAGGTTGTCCTCGGTCATCAGGTTCTGCACCATCGCCACCTGGGCGAGGTCGGAGAGTTTGCTCTGCTCCGGATCCCAGTCCTGGCCGCCGAGCGCGTAGAAGTTCTTACCGTCCGACCACGGGATGTAGTCGTGCGGGTTCCAGTCCTTGTGCATGCTCTCGTGGCGGTTCAGGTATTGCTCGACGAACGGCTCGAGCTCGTGCAGCAGCTGTAGGTGTGTCAGCTCGGCTGACATGGGGCCTCCAGTTATCTGTGTCGGCGGGTAGCAGTCAATATATCTGTGTACTTCAGTAGCATCAAGCTGCCTGGCCGCGCGTCGCGTCACGGTTGAATTCCACTTTTCGAAACGCCCGATCGGCCCCGCAGGCCTTCAGGATTGCCGCCGGGCTGCGGCAGATAAACACCTGGTCGCGCGCTACCCGAGCTCGGGTGTCGGCACGTAGGGGGCCGCCGTGATGTACAGCATGTTGACGCAGTAGTCGATGAACTGTTGGCGCGTCGCGCCCAGCCGCCCGTTCAGGTACGCGGTGAACAGGCTCGACAGGCCGCCGATCAGGCTGGTGGCGATCATCTTCTCCAGCACGGGGTCGCCGATCCGGGACAGCTTGCGCTGCAGCAGTTCGATGAAATTGGGCATCCACTCCGCGCCCGAGCGGGTCAATATCGGCTCGGACGCCGGCGCCAGCAACAGCACCCGCCCGCGGACCGGGTCGTCGACCATCAGCTCGACGAACTTTTCGACGGCTTCGCGCGGGGTATTCGCCGACGTGAGCGCGCTCATCGCGCGCGTGCACACGTCGTCGTACACCGCGCGCACGAATTCGTCACGGTCCGAGAAGCTTTCGTAGAAATAGCGTTCGGTCAGCGCGGCCTTGCGGCACACCGCGCGCACGGTTAGCGCCTGCCGAGCGTCGCTGCCGAGCAACTGCACGCCGGCGTCGATGAGGTTGTCGCGACGAAGGGCGAGGCGATCCCCCAAGGGGACGCCGGTCCAGCGGCCCCGGCGTTGACCGGACTGCACATCGCTCCTAAGCTCGAAACTGACAACGCATGTAGTCAGTTTGCCGACACCTGTAGGAATTCACTAGTGACTCAACATACGTCCGCACCGGTGCCACCGACCAGCGGTCAAGACGCGCCCGAAGCGTCCGGTGCCGTAGCCGAAGGCTGCCCGGTGTCGGCGATGGGCTACGAGGCACCGCCGACGCCGCTGGGCCCCGACTCGCTGACCTGGAAATATTTCGGCGACTGGCGCGGGATGTTGCAAGGCCCGTTCGCGGGCTCCATGCAGAACATGCACCCGCAGTTGGGCGCCGCGGTGGAGCAACACTCGACGTTCTTCCGCGAACCGTTGCCGCGGGTGATGCGGTCGCTCTACCCGATCGGTGGCGTGGTCTTCGACGGCGACCGGGCTCCTATTACGGGGGCGGAGGTCCGCGACTACCACACCGACATCAAGGGCGTGGATGACCAGGGGCGCCGGTATCACGCACTGAATCCCGACGTCTTCTATTGGGCGCACTCGACGTTCTTCATGGGCACAATCCTGGTGGCCGAACGGTTCGGGGGAGGTCTGACCGAGGCCGACAAGCGCCAGCTCTTCGACGAACACGTTCAGTGGTACCGGATGTACGGCATGAGCATGCGGCCGGTGCCCCAGAGCTGGGAAGAGTTCCAGGCCTACTGGGATCACATGTGCCGCAACGTATTAGAGGACAATTATGCGACGCGGGCCGTGCTGGATCTGACCCTGTATGACAAGCTGCCGATCGCTCCCTGGCTCCCGGATTGGCTGTGGGGCGGCCTGACCAGGCTGTCGCGGCCGTTCTTCGTCTGGCTCACCGTCGGTCTTTATCACCCGGCCGTGCGCGAACGGTTGGGCTTCCAGTGGTCCGACCGCGACGAGTGGTTGCACCGCCGCTTCGGCAACCTGGTGCGGCTGATCTTCGCGTTTGTGCCGCCCAGGTACCGCAAGCACCCGAGGGCCCGCGCCGGCCTCGACCGCGCGGCCGGGCGCATCCCGGCCGACGCGCCCCTGCCCCAGACGCCGGCGCGCAACCTGCCGCCCGTGGAACAGCGTGGCGACCCGAAGCATTACTGCCCCGTGGTCTCCTGAGCCGCCCCGCCCACGCTATGGGTGGGAGTGACCGTGAACGTCTTCCAGGCCGGCCTGGTGCACGTGCTGATGAGTGTGCTCGGTCCCGTCGCCGTGGGTGTGTGAGTGCTCGTGCTGCACGTGTTCGTGCTCATGCGTGGTGTGCGCGTGCGCGTGCATGAAGTCGCCATGGTCGTGTTGGTGTTCGTGGGGCGTGTCATGGGTGTGTTGCTCGGTCACCGCTGAGTCTCCTCGGGTCAACTGTGCTGTGCTGCTTCGGTATTCACTTGGCGTCGCTGCGCCGCCGGTTGGCCGGGCGGGCCGATTCGCTGACGGCCTTGAGCCCGGTATCCCCGCGGTGATGGCCCGGCACGCCCGGTCCGGCGTGTTCGGCGTTGAAGACGGCGTCGATGACGAGCTGGCGGACGTGATCGTTCTCCAGGCTGTAGAAGATCGTGGTTCCCTCGCGGCGGGTGCTGACCAGGCGCGCCATTCGCAGCTTCGCCAGGTGCTGGGAGACCGACGGCGCGGGCTTGCCGACGTGCTCGGCCAGCTCGTTGACCGACATTTCCCGGTCGGTCAGCGACCACAGCACCTGCACGCGGGTGGCGTCGGCCAGCATCCGGAAGACCTCGACCACCAGGCTGGCCTGGTCGTCCGGCAACCGACCTGCGCTACTATCTGCATGCATACGCAAATAGTAGTCAAGATGGCCGATGCTCGCCAGCGGTGATCTTCGTCAGGTTGGGACGACCGTCGACCGGCGCTGACCGCCGTTGCGATCGTTCCAGAACCGGTACACCTCCACCGCGCCATCCTGCGGCCGGTAGCGCATCGGCAGCCGCCGCTGGTCCCAGCTCTTGGCGAATTCGTCGTAGAAGGTGGACACCTCGAAGTACTTGCGGTCGTCAAGGTAGTACTGCTCGTAGTCCTCGCGCGTGATCAGGAAGATGACTTCCTTGGGTGAGCAGTAGTACAGCGAGCCCAGGCACATCGGGCAGGGATGCGCCATCACGTAGATCGTGGCGTCGACGAGGTGCTCGGTGCCGAGCTTCGTGCACGCCTCGCGGATGGCCAGGATTTCCGCGTGCGCGGTCGGGTCGTTCGTCTGGGCCACCTTGTTGGCGCTCTCGGCCAGGACCTGGCCGTCCTTGACGATCACCGTCGCGAATGGGCGACCACCCTCGGCGACGTTTTGGCGAGCCAGGTCGATCGTCCGCTGCGCAAAGTCGGTCACACGTCGCAGGGTAGTCGCGCCGGGGCTGGGAATCGGGCCGGCGATACTGATAGATTGCCTATTTAATTTGGTCGGGATGAGGGAGCACCATGGCGCGCACCGATCGTGATCATTGGGATCTGGCGACGAGCGTGGGGGCGACGGCGACGATGGTCGCGGCGCAACGGGCCCTGTCCTCCGACGCCAAATTGATCGACGACCCGTACGCGGCGCCGCTGGTGCGCGCCGTCGGCATCGATGTCTATGTCCGGATGGTCAACGGCGAAATCCCGGTCGGCGGCGATGCCGAGTTCAATCCGCACCGGATGGCGCGCAGCATGGCTTGCCGCACAAGGTTTTACGACGACTTCTTCCTGGAGGCGACGCGGGGCGGCATCGGCCAGGCGGTGATCTTGGCGTCGGGCCTCGACGCGCGCGCCTACCGCCTGCCGTGGCCGGCCGGCACCGTGGTCTACGAGGTCGACATGCCGGAGGTGATCGAGTTCAAGACCTCGACCCTCGAGGAACTCGGCGCCGAACCCACGGCCGAGCGGCGCACCGTTGCCATCGACCTGCGCGACGACTGGGCCGCGGCGCTGCGCGGCGCGGGATTAGACGCGCAGGCCCCGTCGGCGTGGAGCGCCGAGGGCCTGTTGGTGTATCTGCCGGAGGAGGCCCAGGACGCGCTGTTCGACAACATCACCGCCCTGAGCGCCCCCGGCAGCCGCCTGGCCTTCGACTTCGTGCCCGACACCGCGATTTTCGCCGACCCGCGCTGGCGCACGCACTACGAACGGATGAGCGAACTCGGTTTCTCGGTCGATTTCAACGACCTCGTGTACCACGGCGAGCGCAGCCACATCGTCGACCACCTGAGCCAGCGCGGCTGGGAGACGTCGTCGCGGACCGTCGCGGAACTGCACGCGGCCAACGGCTTTGTCTACGCCGACGACGACGTCGCCCAGGCCTTCGCCGATGTGACCTACAGCAGCGCGGTGCTCGGGCGCTGAGCGCCGATCTGCCGAGCCTGACCACGTTGGTGCCCCCACCAGGGCTCGAACCTGGGACCTGCGGATTAAAAGTCCGTAGCTCTACCAACTGAGCTATAGGGGCCGCGGAGATTCAGGATACTTGGGCCCCAAACGCGGCTCGTTTGAGGATTGGGCCTGCGGTGACCTAAGCTGACGTGGCTCCTAACGAAACCTCGTTGTGAGTACCCCGGAGTGATTCGGTTCTGGCCCCCATCGTCTAGTGGCCTAGGACGCCGCCCTTTCACGGCGGTAGCACGGGTTCGAATCCCGTTGGGGGTACGCGACGCGGTGACGCGGAGCAGTAGCAAGGCCCTGTGGCGCAGTTGGTTAGCGCGCCGCCCTGTCACGGCGGAGGTCGCGGGTTCGAGTCCCGTCAGGGTCGCCAACTCGGCGAGGCACTTCATGCCTTCCGGCCAGGTAGCTCAGTCGGTACGAGCGTCCGCCTGAAAAGCGGAAGGTCGGCGGTTCGATCCCGCCCCTGGCCACCAGCACTAGCGCAGGCTGTTGGGCTTTCGCTTGAGACCAGGTGCCGGTGGGCTTGTAATTGTCTTCGATCGTCCAATTTGCGTTTATGACCGATGTGCGACGCCGTTGGCCCTCGGCCTCAGAGAGAAATCGCGCTCTATCAACATCGGGTGACGCTGAAAAAGGGCGACCCCTTCGCTCGTCGCACACCTCCCAGCCACCGGACGGCGCGGCCCCCGAACAACCCGAGGCCCAGTCCGGCGAGAGCGCGGGAGCGTAAGTCGCGTGGTTACCCGCGTCTCTGCTACTCAAACTCCCTATTCGGTGGCGCAACCGGCAGGTATATGGCGGGTGCTTACAAGTAGGCCGGCCCGCCAGCCGCCGTGCGTGACCCCGGCGCACGGCCAACCAGTTCGCGAAAAAAGTTGCCAATCCTAGGTTTACGCGTTAAACCGCCAAGCATGGGGTCCGTCGCCACCAGCGCGTGCACGGCCATCTTCTTCGGACGACGGTTGTGTGCCGAGTTCCCTGAGCGTGCGGGTTAAGTCCCGACCCCGGCGACCTGCCACGAAAAACGGCTGTCGAACCGGTCAGACTCGGTGCTCACCTTTTGCCTCCCGGGTCAGTTTTCTGCGGAGCGTCGCGGGTAACCAAGGCGCATCGCCCACTTTCAGGAGGAGTTCTATGCGCGCAATGACATACCGCGGTCCGTACAAGGTCCGCGTCGAGGAGAAGGACATCCCGGCGATCGAGCATCCCAATGACGCGATTGTCAGGGTGCAGTTGGCGGCGATCTGCGGATCCGACCTTCACCTCTATCACGGCTTGATGCCCGACACCCGGGTCGGCCACACGTTCGGACACGAGTTCATCGGCGTGGTCGAGGAAGTGGGCTCCTCCGTCGAGAACTTGAAGCGCGGTGACCGGGTGATGGTGCCGTTCAACATCTTTTGCGGGTCGTGCTACTTCTGTGCCCGGGGGCTGTATTCGAACTGCCACAACGTCAATCCGAACGCCACCGCGGTGGGCGGAATCTACGGTTACTCGCACACCTGCGGGGGATACGACGGCGGGCAGGCCGAGTACGTGCGGGTCCCCTTCGCCGACGTCGGCCCGTCCAAGATTCCCGACTGGATGGACGACACGGATGCGCTGCTGTGCACCGACGCGCTGGCCACCGGATACTTCGGGGCCCAACTCGGGGACATTGTCGAGGGTGACACGGTCGTCGTCTTCGGCGCCGGCCCGGTGGGCCTGTTCGCCGCGAAATCGTCATGGTTGATGGGGGCCGCCCGCGTGATCGTGATCGACCATCTCGAGTACCGGCTGGAAAAGGCCCGCAGCTTCGCCCACGCCGAGACGTACAACTTCACCGACTACGGCGACATCGTGGTCGAGATGAAGAAGGCCACCGACTTCCTCGGAGCGGATGTGGCCATCGACGCTGTCGGGGCGGAGGCGGACGGAAACCTGCTGCAACATGTCACGGCGGCGAAGTTGAAATTGCAGGGCGGCTCCCCGGTCGCGTTGAACTGGGCCATCGATTCGGTTCGCAAAGGCGGAACGATCTCCGTCATGGGCGCCTACGGGCCGATGTTCAGCGCCATCAAGTTCGGCGACGCCATGAACAAGGGCCTGACCATTCACACCAATCAATGCCCGGTCAAACGGCAGTGGCCCCGCCTGTTCTCTCACATCGAGAACGGCTATCTGAAGCCGAGTGAGATTGTGACACACCGGATCCCGCTGGAGCACATCGCAGAGGCCTATCACATCTTTTCATCCAAGCTGGACGACTGCATCAAGCCGGTCGTACTTCCGCAGGCAAGCTGAACAGACAGGAGCAGGCGCATGACACAGACAGAACGGCTTCCGGCCTACACCGAAGCGCATCCGCCGACGCCGAGCAGCGACGATTTGCGGGCACAGATTCCCGGGTGGGGTGCTGACCTCGACCCGAAGGATCGGCCGTCAAATCCAAAGCTGCGGCAAGATCTGCCCACCGAAACGCACTGGGACTTCCCGGAGCGGCAACCCGAAAAGTGGCCCCGGGAGCGGTCGGTCGAACACCGTTTCCTCACACCGGTGTTCGGCACGGCACAGCCGCCCAGCGGAATCTCCGGCATGCTGCGCAAATACGCCTACAAAAAATTCAGCGAAGGCCGCGCGGCGCACTGGCTGATTCTGCTCTATGCGGATCGCGTGGACGCGGTCGAGCACCACGTCCGGTCGTTTTTGACCACGCGTCCCGATAATCCGATTACCGAGACGGGAATCAAAAGCGAAGTGACACATCACGGTATCCAGTCGCGGTTGGGCCGGAAGCGGTCCGACCTGGCCCACATCTGGATGGATCCGTTCATCGTGGCGGGCCCGTGGATCTTGGGCGGCCAGGCGATCGCCTCCCTGGCCAGAAAAGCCGTGCAGGCCGCGGGTCGGAACGGGGAGCGCGGCGACCGGAATTAGCCAGGGTCGCGAATAACCGGTTTCGGGCAAGCGGCTCAACGGTTTTCGCCGGAGGCTTCTCGACGCGTTCGCCGGTGTGAGCCGCGCCGTCGATGCTCGCGTGCCCGGCGATCGATACGTGCTCGCGGCACATTTGATACGCGAAGGGAAGGTGATCGCCATGGGCGACGACGAAGGGGACTCGGATCAGTCCGCGGGCCCACGCTCCGAGGGCAACCTCGAGCTGTTCTTCGATCTGGTGTTCACCTTCGCCATGTCCCAGGTGACGCTGCTTGCGCTGCACGATCTCTCACCGACGGGTTTCGGCCGGGCCGCGCTGGCGCTGCTCGCCGTGTGGTGGGCCTGGGTGGGTTACACATGGCTCATCAACACGTTCGACACCGCGAACGTGTGGCACGAAGCGGTAATCATCGCTGCGATGGCCGCGATGCTCGTCGCCTCGGCAGCGCTTCCGGCAGCGTTCGGGGCGGGCGCACTGGTCTTCGCGATCGCCTTGCTGGTGGTTCGCTTCATCCACGTGGCGAAGTTCGTCTCCCTCTCTTCGCACGACGACGCCGCGCTGCGGCGGGGCACCCGCCGGATAGCGCCGGCATTCGTCGCCGCCCCCGCCTGCATCATGGCCGCCGCCTTCGTGGGCTCGCCGGGCCGCGAACTGCTTTGGGTGGCCGCGGCGCTGATCGACTACGGCGCACCGGCTGTGCTCGGCCTGGGTGGATTCCGCGTCTCGCCGTCCTACTTTGTCTCGCGTCACGGCTCGATCATCATTATCGCGCTCGGTGAGGTGGTTGTGGAATTAGGTGGAGCGGCAAGGGATCTCGACCGATGGGTGGTCGTCGTTGCTCTCGTGCTGGGCGTGGCCGTCATGGCTACCTTCTGGTGGACGTACTTCGGTCTGACCTCGGGAGCGCGGCAGCGGCTGGAGCAGGCCACCGGAGCGGAACGGGCCCGTCTCGCGCGCGACGCGTACAGCTACCTGCATCTACCGCTCGTCGCCGGCATCATGCTGTTCGCCGTGGGGGCGCATGCCACCATCGAGCACGCCACCGCCCCGCTGCCGCTATTGCCCGCGGTCGCCCTGGCCGGCGGCATGGCGTTGTTCTATCTGGCTGACGTCGCCTACCGATGGCGTGACCACCGGCAGGTACCGGTCGACCGCACCGTTACCGGAGTGGCCGCGGCGGCGACCTTGCCTGCGTTGCTGCAGATACCGGCCCTCGCAGCGCTTGGCCTGCTCGCCGGCATCGGCGGCTGCCGGTTGGTCTGGGAACTGTGGCGGCGCCCGAGGATCGGTCCGGCCATGGCAGGACAGGCGCGTTGAGTGATGCGCCGCTCGCGGTCGGTTGATCAGCCAGCCGATTCAAGCGAAAGGTAAACCGGCGCATCGAGCGCCATAACCGACAGGAGAGCAGGATGTCACAGGGACGACGCCTTTCAGGGCGGAAAATCGCGGCGCTGGCGGCCGACGGCTTCGAGAAGGTGGAACTGGTAGTTCCATTGCGGGCGTTGCAAATGGCCGGCGCCAAGGTGGATGTCGTGTCGCTGCGCCGCGGCCGCATCCGCGGGGTCAATCTGCACATGCCTGCGACCCGGGTAGGTGTGGACAAGGTCGTGACCGATGCCGACCCCGACGACTACGACGGTCTGCTACTCCCCGGGGGTTTCATCAATCCCGACCTGCTGCGGCAGTCGGCGGAGGCCCGGGATTTCGTCCGCGCGTTCGACCACGCTGACAAGCCAATCGCCACGTTGTGTCACGGGCCGTGGGTGCTCGCGTCGGCGGGGCTGCTCACTGGGCGCACCCTGACCTCGTGGCCGGGCATCCGCGACGACCTGGTGAACGCCGGCGCCACTTGGCTCGACAGGGAAGTCGTGCGTGACCGTAACCTCCTCACGAGTCGAGGGCCACAGGACATGAGGGCTTTCTTGCCGGCGACGCTCGACATCTTCGCCGGGTCGACGGATCAGCCGCAGACGGTCACGAATCGCAACGGCTCGGATCCGCAGCTCGACAAGCCGATCGGCTGGGCGGTGTCGGCCCTGCGCTGGTCACCGAAGCCCTCGCTGGCGGCACTGACCAGCGTGGCCGCCGCGGCACTGGCATCCCCTCTGCGTCGACGGGTTTCCATCAAGAACTAGGCGACCACGGCGGTGTTGCGAGGCCCGCCCACAAACATCATGCTTGCGCGGCCGCAGCAGGGGTATTCGTCTGAACACGATGCCAGCAACGTCTGACCGGCCCACGGACGAACTCGACTCTTGTGTGCGCGTTTACGGGACGCGGGTCCACAATCTGCGGGGGGTCGACGTCGCGGCGCCGCGTGATGCGCTGGTCGCGTTCACCGGAATCTCCGGATCCGGCAAATCGTCGCTGGCCTTTGGGACCATCTATGCCGAGGCCCAGCGCCGCTACTTCGAGTCGGTCGCCCCGTACGCCCGTCGCCTGTTGCTGCCGGCAGGCGCGCCGAAGGTGGATGACATCACCGGGCTACCGCCCGCCGTCGCTTTGCAGCAGCGCCGGGGTTCGGCGACGTCGCGGTCGACGGTCGGCACCGTCACCACCCTGTCGAACCTGCTGCGGATGCTGTTCTCCCGCGCCGGAACCTACCCGCGTGGGGCCACGGAACGACTGGACTCCGACGCGTTCTCCCCGAACACCGCGGTGGGGGCGTGCCCCGAATGCCACGGGTTGGGGCGAATCCATCGGGTGACCGAAGAGACACTGGTACCTGACCCGTCGCTGACCATCCGGGAAGGCGCCGTGGCCGCTTGGCCAGGTGCGTGGCAGGGCCAAAACCTACGCGACATCCTGGTCACGCTCGGGTACGACATCGACAAGCCATGGCGGAAACTCCCGAAGCGTCAACGCAATTGGATCCTGTTCACCGATGATCAGCCAACGGTCGAAATCGACCCGAGCCAGCACCCGGTGCAGGCCGATTATTACTACAACGGCACGTTCTCCAGCGCCGAACGCCACGTCCGCCACACGTTGGCCAACTCGCACAGCGCGATGATGCGTCGCCGCGTGCTGCAATTCGTCAACAGCGTCGAGTGCCCGGTATGCGAGGGTTCCGGGTTGCGACCGGAAGCGCTGAAGGTGACATTCGCCGGTCGCACCATCGCCGAATACGCGGGGATGCCGTTGGCCGACCTTGCGGACGCGTTGCGCCCCACGGCTTCTCGGACCGATGCCGCCGCCGCGTACGAGTCGACGGAATCCGGTGAGTTGACGGAGGTGGCGACAATGATCGCCGCGGACCTCGTCGCACGCCTGCAGGTACTCATCGACCTCGGCCTCGGTTATCTCACGCTTAGTCGCCGAACACCGACGGTGTCACCCGGCGAATTGCAGCGCCTGCGACTGGCCACCCAATTGCGCGCCGGCTTGTTCGGCGTGCTTTACGTGCTCGACGAGCCGTCGGCCGGACTGCACCCCGCGGACGCCGAACCGCTACTCGACGTGCTGGATCGCCTGCGGCGCGCGGGCAATTCGCTATTCGTGGTCGAGCACGACATGGACGTGGTACGCCGTGCCGATTGGATCGTCGACGTCGGACCCGGGGCGGGCGAACTTGGTGGGAACGTGCTCTACAGCGGCCCGGTGCCGGGCCTGGCAGACATCGAGGAATCGGTCACTCGCAGTTACCTTTTCGACGGGGCCGGTCCGACGCCTCGCCAACCGCGCACGCCGTCCGGGCAGTTGCGGATGCGCGGGATCTGCTTTCACAACCTGCGAGACCTCGACGTGGACCTGCCCCTTGGTGTGTACACCGCGGTCACCGGGGTGTCCGGTTCGGGCAAGTCGACACTCGTCGTGAAGGTCCTCGGCGATGTCGTGAACAGGCATCTGGGCACCGGGCGCGCCGCCGAGCCGGCCGCATCCGATGACGACGAGACGGACACCGAAGTCGTCGATCTGGATCACGACGCCAGCGCCGGCGTGACGGCGGAGGGTGTCGAGGAAATCAATCGGCTGGTGTCCGTCGACCAGCGCCCGATCGGACGCACTCCGCGCTCGACGCTGGCGACCTACACCGGTTTGTTCGACGCCGTGCGGCACGAATTCGCCGCGACCCCGAAGGCCCGTCGCCGCGGTTGGACGGCGGGCAGGTTTTCGTTCAACGTGCCCGAAGGTCGCTGTCCCACCTGTCAGGGCGAGGGGTTCGTCTCGGTCGAATTGTTGTTTCTGCCAGGCACATACGCCACCTGCCCGGCGTGCCAGGGAGCGCGCTACTCCGACGAAACACTCGAGGTGCGGTACCGTGATCGTACGATCGCCGACGTGCTCGCGATGACCGTCGATGAGGCCTCGGACTTTCTTGGCGACGTTGCGAAGGTGGCGCGGAGCCTGACCACGCTGCAAGAGGTCGGACTGGGCTATCTGCGCCTCGGACAGCCCGCGACCGAGCTGTCAGGCGGCGAGGCGCAGCGGATCAAGCTCGCCTCCGAGCTCCAGAGACCCCGCCGAGGGCATACCCTCTACGTCCTCGACGAGCCCACCACGGGGCTCCACCCCGCCGATGTGGATCTGCTCGACCGTCAGCTGCACCGCCTGGTCGACGCGGGCAACACCGTGGTGGTGGCCGAACACGACATGCGGATGGTCGCGGGCGCGGACTGGGTGATCGACCTCGGGCCGGGCGCCGGCAACGACGGTGGTCGGGTCGTCGCGGCGGGCGCGCCGAATGAGGTTGCGCGTGCGAAACACAGCCGCACGGCGCCGTACTTGGCGAAACGGTTGGCGTCGTCCGCTACTCGGTGAAAACCCTTGCGCGCCGCCAGGTCCCCTACGCGTGCCGGCACACGCCCTCGTGCGCCTTCGCCAGCCAGAACACCGCCCGCTCGATCGTCGGCACGATGTCGGTGATCTCGATGGAGCCCGCCGCGAACTGGCCCAGCGCCCCGTAGACGACGCCGGCCAGGATGACACCCAGGTCCTCGGCGAAGCGTTCATCGCACTCGCGCATCACCGACCGCGCCGCGGGTGCGACGACGTCGAAGCCGTGTTGGGTCAGTTCGTCGCCACCGGGCCCGTCCTTGGCCCGCACGTACGCCTGCAGCATGCGGGGGTGTTTCTCCCACGGTTCGAAGATCGCCCGAAAGATCCACATGAGCCCGTCGTAGAGCGATTCCTTGTCCCCGGAGTGCGAGGCGACGGCGGCGTAGCGGTGGGTGTCCATCCACCACCGCAGCGCCGCGACGATGAGGTCGTCGCGGGTGGGGTAGCGCTTGTAGATCGTGGTGAGCGACATGCGGGCCCGGCGCGCGACCTCCCGCAGCTGCACGGCGTCATAGCCCTCGGTGTCGATGAGGTCGACGACGATGTCGATCAACGGATCGACGGCCCGGGCTGCCGCCACTGATCCGTCGCGCCGTTGCGATGAGGCTTTACCGACCACGATAACGATGTTACTCTCCGAACCGGAGTAACGCGGTTACTTGAGAAAACCGCAGGCGACGACGCGAGCGAGGGCGTGATGGGTGGTCTAGACGGCAAGGTGGCGTTCATTACCGGGGCGGCACGTGGGCAGGGCCGCAGCCACGCGGTCCGGCTGGCGCGCGAGGGCGCCGACATCATCGGCATCGACATCTGTGCCGACATCCCCGCCAATGGCTACGCCATGGCGCGGCGCGACGAGCTCGACGAAACGGTCGGCCTGGTCGAGGCCGAGGGCGGCAAGATGCTCGCGACGGTGGCCGACGTCCGCGAGTTCGATCAGGTGAAGGCGGCGCTCGACGCTGGGGTGGCACACTTTGGCCGGCTCGACATCGTCTGCGCCAACGCGGGAATCGCGCCCGTGGCGTTCCGGCAGCTGAGCATCGAGGAGGAGCTGGCCCAATGGCGGGCCGCCATCGGGGTCAACCTCGACGGCGCCTATCACACCGCGTGGGCGGCCGTGCCGCACCTGCTGTCCGGGCAGCGCGGCGGTGTGATCGTGTTCACCAGCTCGACCGCCGGGCTGCGGGGCTTCGGCGGCCTGCAGGGCGGCGGCCTAGGGTACGCGGCCTCCAAGCACGGGGTGGTCGGGTTGATGCGGGTCCTGGCGAACTCGTTGGCCCCCTTCAACATTCGGGTCAACACGGTTCACCCCACGGCGGTCCGCACGATGATGGCCGTCAATCCGGCGATGACGGAGTTCCTGGAAAGCTTTCCCGAAGGCGGTGCGCACCTGCAGAATCCGATGCCGGTGGAGATGCTGGAGCCCGAAGACATCAGCGCGGCGATCGCTTATCTGGTCTCCGATGAGGCCAAGTATGTCACCGGGGTGACGTTCCCCGTGGACGCCGGCTTCTGCAACAAGCTGTGAGCCCCGCGATGCAACCTCGACCGCAGGGCCGCGTGGCCGGCAAACGGGTCCTGATCACCGGTGCCGCTCGCGGGATGGGACGCAGCCACGCGGTGCGGTTGGCCGAAGAGGGCGCGGACTGCCTGCTGGTCGACATCTGCGACACCCCCGACGGCATGGAGTATGCGCTGGCTACCGAGGACGATCTGCGCCAGACCGCCAAACTCGTTGGAGAGCTTGGGCGGTCAACCGTCTGCAAGGTCGTCGACGTGCGGGACGCGGCCGCCCTCAAGGCCGCCGTCGACGAGGGGGCCGACGAACTTGGCGGCCTGGACGCCGCGATCGCGAACGCGGGCGTGCTGACGGTCGGCACCTGGGACACCACCACCCCGGAGCAGTGGCGGCTCGTGGTGGACGTCAACCTCATCGGCGCCTGGAACACATGCGCCGCGGCGCTGCCGCATCTGCTGGCGGCCGGCGGCGGCAGCCTGGTCAACATCAGCTCGTCGGCCGGTATCAAGGGAACTCCACTGCATACGCCCTACACGGCCGCCAAGCACGGCATCGTCGGCATGAGTCTGGCGCTCGCCAATGAACTTGCCGCACAAAATGTCCGGGTGAACACCGTGCATCCCACGGGCGTGGCCACCGGCATGGCGCCGCCATCGATGCACCAGCTGATCATGGAGAAGCGACCCGACTTGGGGCCCATCTTCATGAACGCGCTGCCGGTTCTGATGACGGAGGCGATCGACGTGAGCAACGCGGTGCTGTTCCTGGTTTCCGACGAGGCCCGGCACGTGACGGGCTTGCAGTTCACCGTCGACGCGGGGGTGACCATCAGATGATGAGCAGCCACAATCAGAGACGCGAGCGCGGCCTGCGGACGTTCGCCGAGGTGATGACGGTCGAAGCGCCAACGGACGCCAGCCCCGCGATCGCCGACGGGCTCATCGACTTCGTGTTCGCCGAGGTGTGGACCCGGCCCGGCCTGAGCCGGCGCGACCGCCGGTTCGTCACGCTGGCGTGCGTCGCCGGCGCCGACGCCGCGCCCGCGCTCGAACAGCACGTCTACGCCGCGCTGAACAGCGGGGACGTCACAATCAGCGAAATGCGGGAAGCTGTCTTGCATTTCGCGGTCTACGCCGGCTGGCCGAAAGCCTCGCAGTTCAACATGGTCGTCGACGCGCAGTGGGAGCGCATTGCGCGCGAGCGCGGTGATGGTGGCGTGCCGCCGGCTTCGCCGTTGCTGCCCTTGCCCACCCCCAGCGATCCCGAAGCGCGCCTGGCCGGTGGCGAGGCGGCGTTCCGGGAAATCAACTGCCTGGCCTTCGCACCCACGCGAGACAACCCGTATTCGGGAGCGGGCATCCTCAACTTCGTCTTCGGCGAGATGTGGTTGCGGCCCGGGCTGGGCATGAAGGAGCGCCGCCTGATCACGTTGGCGTGCGTCGGATTCCAGGACGCCCAATACCCGATCATGTCCCACGTCTACGCCGCTCTGAAAAGCGGTGACGTCTCGTTTGACGAGATGGACGAGCTGGCCCTGCATTTCGCCGCGTACTACGGATGGCCGAAGGCGTCCTACCTCAATCAGGTCATCGCCGAGCAAAAGCAACGTGTTCTCGACGAGGCGGGCTCGGACGCATCGGTGCTGTGGTGACGACGGTCATGGATGCCGCCGCCTTGCCGTCGGGTGCGTTGCTCATCGGAGAGCAGCGGGTGACCGGTGCCTCCGGCGGCACGCACCAACACATCTACCCCGGAAACGGTCGACCGAACGCCACGGTCGAGCTGGCGGGTCGCGACGAGGTGGATCATGCGGTCGCCATCGCACGCGAGGCGCAGCGGCGCTGGCTGATCCTTCCCGTGGACCAGCGCCGCGACCTCTTGCTGCGGCTGGCCGACCTGGTCGCCGAACAGGCGCCGGAACTGGCTCGCCTCAACGCCTGTGACTACGGCGTGCCGATCGCGATGGCGGGCAATTCGGTGCTCACCGAGCGATTCTTGCGGTACTACGCCGGTTACGTCGACAAGCCACATGGCCTGAGCACTCCGGTCAGCGGGAGCTTCGACGTGAACATCGTCGAACGCGAGCCTTACGGCGTCGTCGCCGTGATCACGCCGTGGAACGGTCCGCTCGTGGTGATCGGTCTGGCCGTCGCCCCGGCACTGGCCGCCGGCAACGCCGTCATTCTCAAACCCTCCGAGCTGGCTCCCCTGGCACCCCTGCGTTTTGGTGAGCTGTGCCTGGAGGCCGGCCTGCCGCCGGGACTGGTAAACGTGTTGCCCGCCAGGGCAACTGGTGGCCAGGCGCTGGCCGCCCATCCCGGAATCGCCAAGATTCACTTCACCGGCGGCCAGGCCACGGCGCGTCAAGTGCTGCGCACCGCCGCCGAGAACCTGACGCCGGTGGTCACCGAACTCGGCGGAAAGTCGGCCAATCTCGTCTTCGCCGACGCCGATCTGGATACCGCCGCCACCCTGGCCGCGTTTCAGGGACCACTGACCCAGTCCGGTCAGAGCTGCGCCTGCGCCAGCCGAATCCTGGTCCAGGACAGCGCCTTCGACGCATTCCTCGAGAGATTCCTGCACGCCGTGCGCTCGGCCCCGGTCGGAGATCCGCTGCGGCCCGACGTGTTATTCGGGCCCGTCATCAATCAGGTTGCCGGCGAACGCATCCTGGCGATCATCGAGGACACGATCCGGTTGCGGCAGGGACGACTCATCGCGGGCGGGCACCGGATGACCGCCGACGCCGACGGCTTTTATATCGAGCCGACCGTTTTCACCGACGTCGACCCCACTGCCGCGCTGGCTCGACAGGAGACGTTCGGACCGGTCGTCTCGGTGGCGGCGTTCCGGGACGAAGACCACGCCGTCGAGCTGGCCAACGACACCGATTTCGGCCTCAACGCCTTTGTCCAGACGTCCGATCTGCGTCGCGCCCACCGCGTGGCACGAAGGCTCCGGGTGGGATCGGTGTGGATCAACTCCCACAGCGATATCGAGCCGCAGGGGCCCTACGGCGGGTACAAGAACAGCGGCTTCGGCCGCAGCGGCGGGCCGGACGGGCTCTACGAATTCCTGCAGGCCAAAAACATCCGCATCGGGATGTGACGGCCTACTTGAGCATGCTGCCAGCGTCGACGGTAACGGGAAGGCCGGTGATGTAACGGGATTCGTCGGACGCCAGGAACAGCACCGCGTTGCTGATGTCCACCGGCTCGACCCATCCGACCGGGAGTACGTGCATGAACTGCGCGGCGACCTTGAGGTCTTCCGGCCCGGGGTTCTTCAGGTCGGGTCGGAACAGCTTCATGGTCCCCTCGTTCATGAACATCGGCGTGTTCACGTTGGTGGGGTGAACCGAGTTGACGCGGATGAAGTGCTGGCCCAACTCGACGGCGAAGGTGCGCATCAGGCCGACGACGCCGTGCTTGGCGGCGATGTAGTGGCCGGTGTGCGGGTACGCTTTGAGTCCGCCGACCGAGCTGGTGAGGATGATGGAGCCGCCCTGGCCCTGCGAAATAAGATGGGCCACGCCGGCTTTGACGGTCCTCCAGACGCCGGAGAGGTTGACGTCGATCATGTCGCGCCAGTCGTCTTCGCTCGTCTTGTCCAGCGTCTGGCCGCCGTTGCCGATGCCGGCATTAGCGCAGATGATGTCCAGCCGGCCCAGCTGTTCGACGCCGCCGTCCAGCGCCGCCTTGAGGGCGTCGTAGTCCCGCACATCGACTTCGGCGGTCACCACGCGGCGGTCCAATCCCATGATCAAGTCGGCGGTCTGGGCCAGGTCGTCGGTTGTCGAGGGCGGGATCTCGCTGCTGCTGCTGATCGGCTTGCAGATGTCGACCGCGATGATGTCGGCGCCTTCCTGGGCGAGGCGCACCGCATGACTGCGGCCCTGCCCGCGGGCCGCGCCGGTAATGAATGCGACCTTGCCCTCGACTCGTCCGCCCACGACTGCACCTCACTGGTCCCGCCCGGGCGACAGCCACCCGCGCTCTTTCCGATGTTGGTCGATCGATCAGCAAGCCTGGCACCGTTTCGCGGCACTGTCAACATTCAGTCAGCCGGAAGGGCGCAGCGCGGTTGGGGCTGAGTCGGCCCGACCGCCGAGCTCGCTAGTCGGTTTTCGCCGGTGCGGCCGTGGGCGTCGTCAACATGCTCAACTGGCGTGCGACGAAGGCTCGCAACTCATCGTGTCCCTGGGTGACGCCCACCGCGCTTTCGTTGCACAGGCTGCGTGCCGTCTGCGCGATCAGCATCGAGATGGCCGCGGGCGGATACTTTCGCAGGTCGATACCGTTGGCGCGGAGCACCATCGTGACGGCGGCCGTCTCGATATCGCGCACGCGTTCGGCGTAGGCCTTGAGTTCGGCGCCAATTGCCTTGCGGTGGTTGGCCAGAGCCATGAATTCGGCGTTGAGTACGGTGAAGGCGGCGTCACTGTTGAGCTCCCACAGCGCCGCTATGGGATCGTCCTCGCTCAGCAGCGCGCGCATCCGCGTTAGGGCGGCTTCCGCCCCGGCGCGTAGGACCTCGACGAACAGGTCGTCCATCGTCGGGAAGTAGTAGTAGACCAGGGCCTGCCGGACGCCTGCCTCTGCGGCGACCCGCCGCGAGGTTGCCGCGGCGTAGCCCTCCTCGCGCATGATGCGAGCGGTCGCTTCGATCAGCTTGCCGCGCGCGCCGGCGTCGTCAGTGCGCTTGCTGCGGCGATTCGCGGTTGGGTTCGGCCCGCCCGGCGTGCTTGACCGGGCGGCGCGACGCGTGGTAGGCATTACCGCATCCTAACAATTTGGTCGATCGACCAGTTGAAGGCCGGCGGAGAGGATGTGGACCCATGACCGATCTCGCTGACGTCGACTACTTCACCGACGCCGATATCGCTCAGGATCCGTACCAGTACTGGGATTACCTGCGCGATCAAGGCCCAGTGGTCCGCGAGCCCCGCTACGGGGCGGTCGCCGTCACCGGATATCAAGAGGTGCAAGCCGCTTTCAAAGATGTCGATTCGTTCTCCGCGGTCAACGCGATCGGCGGTCCGTTTCCGCCGCTACCGTTCACCCCCGCCGGCGACGACATCAGTGAGCAGATCGAGGCGCACCGCCACGAGTTTCCGATCTTCGAGCACATGGTGGTGATGGACCCGCCCGAACACGACAAGGCGCGCTCCCTCTTGGGCCGGCTGCTGACGCCGCGTCGGCTGCAGGAGAACAAGGACTACATCTGGCAGTTGGCCGACCGGCAGTTCGACGAATTCATCGCCCACGGGCGCTGCGAGTTCCTCGGCGATTACGGCAAGCCGTTTGCTACCTTGGCCATCGCGGATCTGCTCGGGGTGCCCGACGAGGATCGTCCCGAGATCCGTCGCAATCTCGGGGCCGGCAACGCGCCGGGCGCTCGCGTGGGCGCCCTCGATCACGAACCCGTGGGCAGCAATCCGTTGCAGTATCTCGACGATCTCTTCAGCGGGTACATCGCCGACCGGCGGCAGGAACCCCGCGAGGATGTACTCACCGGGCTGGCCACCGCCACCTATCCCGACGGCTCGACCCCGCCGCTGCTGGAGGTGGTGCGCCCGGCGACTTTCCTGTTCGCGGCCGGGCAGGAGACCGTCACCAAGCTGCTGAGCTCGGCGGTCCAGGTCCTCGGTGACCAGCCGGAGCTGCAGGAGCGCCTGCGCGCGGACCGCGAACTGATCAGCCCGTTCATCGAGGAGGCCCTGCGCATGCAGAGCCCCACTAAGGTCGACTTCCGGCTGGCGCGCAAGACCACGACGCTGGGCGGGGTGCGCATCCAGGCCGGCACGGTGGTCATGCTGTGCCTGGGGGCGGCCAACCGCGATCCGCGAAAGTTCGAGAACCCGAATGAATTTCGCGTCGACCGCAAGAACGTGCGCGAGCACATCGCGTTCGGCCGGGGCATCCACACCTGCGCGGGCGCCCCGCTCGCGCGCGTGGAGGGACAGATCACCATCAATCGTCTCCTCGACCGGACGCGCGACCTGGTGATCAGCGAGGCCAAGCACGGCCCCCTCGGCCATCGCCAGTACCGCTACGAGTCGACATTCCTGCTGCGGGGCCTCACCGAGCTGCACATCGAATTCACCCCGGTGGCCTGAGGCGCATCACTCCTCCGGAACCAGCCCTTTCACTTGCTGGTAGTAGATGATCTGGCCGCCGCCGGCCCAATTTCCCTCTGGGATCTCGTGTATCAACGTCCACACGTGAAAAGCCCGCTCGCCCCGCGGATCTATTTCCGCCGCCGCGCACACCGCCGCGTGCACGTCCGCGGCGAGTCGTTCCTTGCGGTCCTTGTCGAGCGCTCCCGCGAAAACAGTTACGTCGACCCGAAAACGCGGCGCACCGGGACCGCGCCCGCCCACCGAGAGCTCCGCCGCGTCGATCGCATGCGTGTAAACCCAGGTGTTATCGCGTAGGAACGGGGTGTCCGGGGCGCGCTCGGCGCGCAGCAACGCGGCGACCAACTCCTCGGTCAAGTGGCTCACTACGCGATCGTCAACGGCGCCGCGCACGAACGTCAGGTCGATCATCGGCATGGCGGCTCCTCGCTCATAACTTCCGCAGGCCGCGCACGACCTTGATGTACGGCGCGGTCGCCGCCGCGCTCTTGCGCAAACTCGGTTGAATCGCACCGGCATTGCCCACCACCACATGGCGCAGTCCGTTCTCGCGGAACTCGGCAATCTGCTCGATGACCTCGTCCGGCATTCCGACCGCGAACAACTCGCGGACGAGCGATGCCGGCGCCTGGGCCGCGTACGACAGGGCCGTCCGCTCGTCGATTGTCTGCGGCATCAGGTCCTGCACCCCGGTGAAATCGGCGCCCATCGGGTGCTGGGCGCCGTGGCGCGCCCAGTCTTTGGCGGGCGAGTTGAGCGTGAACACCTTGGCGATGTCGGACTCCACGACCTGGTCGATCTCGTCGCGGGACCACCCGGTCACGATGAATCGGATCAGCGCGGGGGTGATGGACATCGGGTCGCGGCCGGCATCGGAAGCCGCGCTGCGCACGATGTCGAGTTGCTCGCCGTATTCGGTCGCCCGGGTCGTTCCCGGGAACCAGCCGTCGGCATAGCGCCCGGTGGCGCGCATCATCCGCGGACCGTGGGCAGCGATCCAGATGGGGGGCCACTTGCCCTTGTACGGGGGCAGGGCGAAAGTCGCTTTGTGCAACGGGAAGAACGGCGAGTCCCGGCTGACCAATTCGCCGCGTGAGCCCCACAGCGCACGGATGGTGGCGACCGCCTCCTCGAAGCGTGCCACCGGCTTCGACCAGTCGACGCCGTAGGGCGCGTTGCTCTCCCGCTCGCCGGTGCCGATGCCCAGCACCGCCTTGCCGCGGGTGAGCAGGTGCAGCGAGGCGACCGCCTGGGCGGTGACGGCGGGATTGCGCCGGCCGGTGTCGGTGACGGCCACGCCCAGGCGCATCCGGCCGAGCCGGTTGCGGCCCGCGAGGTATCCCAGCATGGTCCACGGCTCCAGGTGGGCGTCCATCTTGGGGATCAGCCGGGCCGCGCCCACGTGCTTGGGCGTCCACATCGATGGCGGCAGTACCGAATTGAGATGGTCGGCCACCCAGAAGGAGTCGGCGCCGCAGGCCACACCGGTCAGGTAGTCGGCGCGGATCAATGGCTTCGGGCCGAATCGCGAATTGATGGTGTTGTGCATGACACCCACGCCGAAGCCGGCCATTCTGCGCTCCTTCGAGCCGCCGGCCTAAGGCTAGCCGTTCGGCTACCCGGGACGATAGATGATCATTACCCCGTTCATCAATGGCCCCCGAGCACCGGAAGCAACAGCCGCGACGCGGAGCGCACCGTGTTCGGGCTGGAGGTGCCGACGCTGACTTGGCGGAAGTTCATGATCGCCGGCATCGAAGGGTCCTGGTCGTCGCTGGTGGGCGTCACACGGATGCGGTGACCCGCCTGGAAACCGGCGGGCGTTGGGAACCAACGGGATTCGGTACTCGACGTCCTCGCCCAGGCCGTCGTGGTTGGGTGGGCCGCCGTCCTGTTTCTACGTGCAGCCGCTGACGCTTATTCGCCGCCCGGCATTGACGCAGACGGTCGGCGCTGGCGGCGGCGGGGGCGGATAGTCCTCCGGCAGCGGCGCGTAGGCCGCGGGCGGCGGGGCGTAGGAGCCGACGGTGTCGGCCACGTTGGTGCAACCGCTCACCGAGATACGCCTGCCCACGCTTGCGCAGACGTCCGCGTGGGCCGCGGCGGACGGCTGCACGAGGCTCCATACCTCGGGAATCGCCGTGACAGCCAACACCGCGATAGCCCCGGCGGCACAAGACCGCATCCGCGGGGTCATTGCGGACCCGCGCCCTGATCGATCAGCGGGGTCCACTGGCACCGCTGCCTGACGTCGACCATGGGTTGCCGGATGCGCTCCAGGTCCGCCTGCTCTTGCGGGTTGGCGCTGAAGTAGTTCTCCACCTGAGGCCGGATCTGATCCTTCGGCTGATCTTGCAGGCCGGTGTAGAACCCGTTCAGGTCCGGGTGGCTGAACAGATAGGTCGAGAGCGCCGCCGCGACGCCCGCCGCCACGCCGGACACATCTGCGGCCGTGCAGTCGGGTGGCCGGGGCGGTGGGTCGGCCACGGCGGTGGCCGCCGTTGCGCCGAGCAGTGTCGCCGCAACACCACCGGCGCCGACCGCACAGGCAATGATTCGACAGCGGATTACCTTGGAAAGCTTCATGATTGGCCTCGTTATCCCTGTAGTCGATCCGAGCACCGTCGAACAGCCCCGGCTCGATTTCAACTCTGGACCGCGGACTAGCGCAGCGCGCGGGCCGAAGTCACTGCTTCAGATTAACAATCGTCATCGCATGACGGCGCGAAATCGGTTAGTCCACCGCAAGGGCGGCCAGGGCTTGGACACCGATGCGGGGATCGTGGGTAAACGTAGGGCTTCCCGTGTGAGCCTGGGGGCGGCGTTCGTCGGCGTGTCGCCGCCAACGATTCACACGCAACGCCCACGCGCAATGGCGGTTACGCGAGCACCGGAAGCAACAGCCGCGACGCGGAGCGCACCGTGTTCAGGCTGGAGGTGCCGACGCTGGCATGCCGGAAGTTCATGATCGCCGGCATCGAAGGGTCCTGGTCGTCGCTGGTGAGCGTCACGCGGATGCGGTGACCCGCCTTGAACCGGCGGGCGTTGGGAACCAACGGGATTCGGTACTCGACGTCCTCGCCCAGCGGCACCGCCTGCGGGTTGCGACAGGGCAGCGCGGGCGCGCCGGGACGACTGGCCGCTTCGTCGACCTCGCGCAGGCTGGCGCGCAGCCAGCCCGCGGTCACGTCGGTGGCCTCCCCGTCGGGGCCCACGTCCTGCAGCGTCGCGATCCATGCGGTGTCGAGAGCGGTTGCCGACGCAACCAGCCGCAGCTCGATATCGCCCACCACGTCCAGGTCCGATACCAGCGGGGCGCCGGTCCAGGCCAGCATCGGTGGCGGATCGATCTCGCTCGGCTTGACGCGGCCCAGACCCGAGCCGACAACCATGAATTCGCGTCCGCCCGGCTCGCCCTCGTCAGCATCGAGACCACCGTCGGCGCGCAGGGCCAGTTCGCGGTGGTCAGCTTGCGACGGCGGCCAGGAGTCCGCGGTTCGCCACTCGTCGGCGCCGGGCAGGAAGTATCGGATCGGCGGCCCGTCGGCGATTCCGGTGTCGCGGCCCTTCAGCCAATGGTCGTACCAGGCCAGCGCCTCGGTGTGCATGCTCTCCCACGGCCAGGTCAGGCCGAACTCGCCGAGCATGCCCATCCGCACGCATGCGTTGTCCGACAGCCCCTTCCAGGCGGCGAAGGTCGACGGCAGGTGTAACGGCACGTTCTGCCAGTCGCACCCCAGGTAGACGGGGATGTCGATCTCCTTGAGCAGTGGCAACAGGTTTCGCTCTTCCCACCATTCGTCACGCGTGGGGTGCTTGACCGCCGCCTCCTGCCACAGTTCGTCCCACGGGTGCGGGTTGTGGGGCAGCCGAAGCAGCTGACGCAGCATGGTGACCGCCGCTTCGCCGTTCTTGGTCTCGAATTTCTTGTGCACGCCCGGGCTGTTCAGGACGCGGCGCGCCAACCCGATTGGCTTGCTGCGCCACAGCTTGTCGCTGCGGTCGGAGGTCAGGCCCATCATGGCGAGGAACGGGGTGACGAACGACGAACTCAGCAGCCCGTGGTGGTTGGCGCCCTCGTACAGGTCGGCCGTCACGGCAAGGGGGAAGATCGCCTTGAGGTGCGGCGGCCGCTCGACGGCGGCCTCGAGTTGGGTCATGGCGAAGTAGCTGATGCCGATCATGCCGACGTTGCCGTCGCACCACGGCTGAGCCGCGACCCACTCCACCAGGTCGTGCACGTCGCGCCGCTCCTGGGCGTCGAAGAAGTTGAAGGTGCCCTCGGAGCCGCAGGTGCCGCGCAGGTTGGCGATGACGTGCACGTAGCCGCGGGGCACCCAGAAGTCTGTCCTGCCGGCCTCGATGAATCCCGCCGGGGCGCCGAGGTCTTGCATCTGCCGCGGGTAGGGCGAGGCGGCCAGCAGAGCCGGGAACCGGCCGTCGGCGTCCGGCCGGTGGACGTCGGCCAAAAGCGTTGTGCCATCCCGCATCGTGATCGCTTCGTTGATGTCGGTGCGCGTCGCGTACTGCGGCTCGCTGAGGTTGCGGTATTCCCGTCCGGTGGTCTGCGGGCCGTTGAGAGGAGCCATATTTTCACGCTACGTTGAAACTAGTCTCAACGCAAGATGAAATTTCGGCTATGGTGGGACGGTGGCGCGGCGATCGATCACCCCGGGTCCGCGTGACGAGCGCGGCGTCTTGGCGGCGCGCATCCTGGCCGCGGCTCGTGACGAATTCGCCGAACACGGCTGGGCCGGCACGGCCATTCGCGCGGTCGCCCGCACCGCGGACGTCGACCCGGCCCTGATCTACCACTACTTCGGCTCCAAGGAGGGGCTGCTCGACGCGGCCACCACGCCGCCGCAGAAGTGGCTCGACGCGGTGGCCGCGACGTGGGCGACGGCCAAAGCCGATCTCGGTCGGCAATTGATCCGCACCGTGCTGGACACCTGGACCGATGAGGAGGTGGGTCCGATCTTGCGCGCGGTGGTGCTGACCGCCGCGCACGAAGACAAGACGCGGGAGAAGCTGCGGCTGATCGTGGAGCGCGGTCTGATCGGCGGTTCCACCTTGGGTGCCGACGAGGACGAACGGCTGCGGCGCAGCGGCCTGATCGCCACCCAGCTGATCGGCTTCGCGTTGCTGCGCTACGTCTGGAAGATCGAGCCGATCGCATCGATGCCCGACGACCAAGTGGTCGCCGCCGTGGGGCCCAACCTGCAGCGCTACGTCGACGGCGACATTGGGTAGCGGCTAACGCAATTCGGGAGGGCCAACCGGGACAATGGCCGGATGCGTGTTTTGCGCGCGGTCCTTGCGCTTGCGGTCGCCACGGCCGCGATCCCCGGGGTCACGGCCCAGGCGGGTCCCGACGTTCCGCCCGTTGGCGATGCGGCGCGCGCGGCCGGATTCGTCGACGTCCGCAGCGTCGTTCCCGACGCCATCATCGACCTGCGCTACGCGACGACCAACAATTTCACCCACACGCAGCTGTACCCCTCCGACGCGCGATGCCTGGTGCATCAATCCTTGGCGCCGGGGCTGGCGGCGGCCGCGTCGGCGCTGCGCCCCCAGGGGCACGTCCTGGTGTTCTGGGACTGCTACCGGCCGCACGACGTGCAGGTCAAGATGTTCAACGCCGTTCCCAACCCGGCGTGGGTCGCGCGGCCCGGCCCGTACGCGCGCAGTCACGAGTCGGGGCGCTCGGTGGATGTCACGTTCACCACGACGCAGCAGCCCTGCGCGTCCGGGCAACACGCGGACGGACTATGCCTGGCCGACATGGGCACCGACTTCGACGACTTTTCCTCCCGCGCAAACGCTTTCGCCACCCAGGGGGTCAGCGCCGAAGCTCAGGCGAACCGGGCCGCGCTGCGGAACGCCATGAAATACGGCGGGTTGGCGCCGTACTCGGGGGAGTGGTGGCACTTCGACGGCCCGGGCGCCGGGGTCGACGTGCCGATCCTCGACGTGCCCGTGGACTGATCTCACATATCGAGACGACAGTTTCATATTATGGATTTGTCGGTACGCTTCAGGAATGACCGACGAGCGCGGAGCCACCTACACGCACGGCCACCACGAGTCGGTGCTCCGCAGCCACCAGCGGCGCACCGTGCAGGACTCGGCCGCCTACCTGCTGCCCAACCTGAAGCCCGGCTTGTCCGTGCTGGACATCGGGTGCGGGCCCGGGACGATCACCGCCGACCTCGCCGCCCTCGTCGCGCCCGGCCCCGTCACGGCCGTCGACCAGGTGGCCGATGTCCTGGGCGTGGCCCGCGGCGAGATCGAGCGACGAGGCCTGTCGAACGTGTCGTTCGCGACCGCCGATGTGCACCGGCTCGACTTTGCCGACGGCACGTTCGACGTCGTGCACGCGCATCAGGTGCTGCAACACGTTGCCGATCCGGTGATGGCCCTGCGTGAGATGAGACGGGTGTGCGCGCCCGGGGGCGTGGTGGCCGCGCGGGACGCCGACTACGCGGGATTCATCTGGTTTCCGCAACTGCCGGCGCTCGATCTGTGGCGCGATCTCTACGAACGGGCCGCCCGTGCGAACGGCGGCGAGCCCGATGCGGGCCGGCGGCTGCTGTCCTGGGCCCAGCGGGCGGGCTTCGACGACGTGACGCCGTCGGGCAGTGTGTGGTGCTACGCGACCCCCAGCACGCGTGAGTGGTGGGGCGAGATGTGGGCGGACCGGATACTGCACTCGCGGATCTCGAGCGACCTGCTGAGCCTGGGTCTGGCCACGCCGGCGCAGCTCGACGAGATCTCCGCGGCGTGGCGCGCCTGGGCCGCCGCCGCCGACGGCTGGATCGCCCTTCCGCACGGAGAAATCATCTGCCGCGTGTAGCCGCCCGGACGTGTTTGGCCAGTTCAGGTATGCGGTATTGGCATTCTCTTTTTTTGCAAGTACGTTATTCATCGATGGATAACGCTGCCCAGACACCATCCGGCATTCCGCTTGCGCCGGTGTACGGCCCGGGGGACATCACGGCGCCTCCTCCGGCGCCGGGGGAATTCCCGTTCACCCGGGGTAACTTCGCGTCCGGCTACCGCGGCAAGCTCTGGACGCTGCGCCAGTATTCGGGCTTCGGCACCGCCGAGGAATCCAATCGCCGCTACCGCTACCTGCTCGAGCAAGGCGGGACGGGGCTGTCGGTGGCGCTGGACCTGCCGACCCAGTGCGGCTACGACTCCGACGATCCCGAGTTCGGCGAGGAGGTCGGCCGGGTCGGCGTCGCGGTGGACACCCTGGCCGACTTCGAGATCCTGTTCGACGGCATCCCGCTGGACAAGCTCAGCACGAGCATGACGATAAACGGGACGGCGGCCATCCTGCTGGCGTTCTACGTCGCCGCCGCGGAGAAGAAGGGGGTGCCGCGGGCGAAGCTGACGGGCACCATCCAGAACGACATCCTCAAGGAGTACGCCTCCCGGGGAACCTGGATCTGGCCACCGGAGCCGTCGCTGCGGCTGATCGCCGACACGATCGAGTTCTGCGCGGCCGAGGTGCCACGCTTCAACGCGATTTCGGTGGCGGGCGCGCATTTTCGCGACGCGGGCGCCAACGCGGTGCAGGAGATGGCGTTCACCCTCGCCGACGGGGTGACGTATTGCGACACCGTGGTGGAGCGGGGTCGGATGACGATCGACCAGTTCGCCCCACAGATCTCCTTCTTCTTCTACACCCACGGCGACTTCTTCGAAGAGATCGCCAAATACCGTGCGGGGCGGCGTCGTTGGGCAACGATCGTGCGGGAGCGGTACGGGGCGACCACGGACAAGGCATCGATGTTCCGCTTCGGTTGCGTGTGCGGCGGCGCGTCGCTGTACGCGCCGCAGGCGCACAACAACGTCGTCCGGGTCGCGTACGAGGCGATGGCCGCGGTCTTGGGCGGTGTGCAGTCGATGTTCACCGCCGCGTGGGACGAACCGTTCGCCCTGCCCACCGAAGAAACCACAACACTGGCGCTGCGCACTCAGCAGATCCTCGCCTATGAGACGGGCGTCGCCAGCGTCGCCGACCCCCTGGGGGGCTCCTACTTCGTCGAAGCACTGACCGACGCGACCGAAGCCCGGATCGTGGAGATCATGGACGACCTGGAACGACACGGCGGCATGGTCCACGCCATCGAGGACGGCTACCTGCAGGGCCTGATCGCCGACGAGGCCTACCGCGCGCATCAGGACATCGAGGGTGGGACCAGGCCCGTCGTCGGAGTCAACCGGTTCGTGACCGACGAGCCGGAACCCGATGTCGTGACCTACGAACTGGACGCGGAGGGCCGCGACCTTCAGCTCAAGCGCCTCTCCAAGGTGAAGGCCGAAAGGGATTCGGCCGCAGTGCAATCCAGTTTGACGGCGCTGTCGCGCGCCGCCGAAGGAGACGACAATCTGATGCACAAGCTGATCGACTGCGCCAATGCCTATTGCACGGTCGGTGAAATGGTCGCCGCGCTCAAGGCGGTGTGGGGCGAGTTCCAGCAACCGGTGGTGTTCTAGTGGCGGCCCGGATTCTCGTCGCCAAGCCCGGCCTGGACGGCCACGACCGCGGCGCCAAGATCGTCGCCCGCACCCTGCGCGACGCCGGTTTCGAGGTGATCTACACCGGCATCCGGCAGCGCATCGAGGACATCGCCTCGATCGCCGTCCAGGAGGACGTCGCGGTCGTGGGCTTGAGCATCCTGTCCGGTGCGCACCTGGCGCTCACCGCCCGCACCATCGAGGCACTGCGGGCCGCCGACGCCGCCGACATCGCCGTCGTCGTCGGGGGAACGATCCCGCACGCCGACGTGCCCAAGCTGCTCTCCGCCGGCGCCGCCGCGGTATTCCCCACCGGCACACCGCTCGACGTGCTGGTGCGGGAAATCCGCACGCTGACCGGCACCCCCGAACCCGTGGAGGAACAGTGCGCGTCGGAGTGATGATCGGCGCCGAGCGCGGCGACATGGCCCGCAAGGTGGACAGGCTGGCCTCGGACATCGCATGGGCCGAGGCCGCGGGACTGGACACCGCGTGGATGCCGCAGGTGCCCAACGACTTCGACTGCCTGACCATGGTTTCGCTGATGGCCGCGCACAGCTCGCGCATCGAGCTGGGCACGGCGGTGGTGCCGCTGCAGGCCCAGCATCCGATCGCCCTTGCCCGCCAGGCGCTCTCGACGCATGCCGTGGCGGGTGGACGGTTGGCGTTGGGCGTGGGGCCGTCGCACCACTGGATCATCCGCGACATGCTCGGCCTGCCGTACGAGAAGCCGGCCGCCTACACTCGCGACTACCTGCAGGTGCTCAACGCCGCTATTGCCGGGCCGGGACCGGTTGACGTCGAAAATGATTCGTTCACCGTGCACAATCCGCTGGTGATCGGCGCCGATACTCCGATGCCGGTGCTGCTCGCCGCGCTGGGGCCGGTGATGCTGCAGATCGCGGGCGAGCTCGCCGATGGCACCGTGCTGTGGATGGCCGACGAGCGGGCGATCGGTGACCACATCGCGCCGAAGATCACCAAAGCCGCCGCCGACGCCGGGCGGCCCGCGCCGCGGATCGTCGCCGGCATCCCGGTATGCCTTTGTGCGCCGGCACAAGTCGACGAGGCGAAGGAGCGGGCCAACCGCATCCTGGGTGAGGCCGAGGTGTCGCCGAACTACCAGCGGCTGCTGGACCGCGGCGATGCCCGCGATGTCGGGGACCTGTGCGCGGCCGGTGACGAGCAGGCCATCCTGACCCGGATGCGCCGTTTCGCCGACGCCGGCGTGACCGACCTGTCGGTGCGGCTGCTGCCCATCGGGGACAACCGCGAGGAGCTGATTGCCTCCAAGCGCCGCACCCGCGAGATGATCGCCGCGCTCGCAACGGATTTGCGGTGACGTCTACCGGACCTTTAACGGGGATGCGCATCCTCGAGGTCGGCACGATGCTGGCCGGCCCGTACGCGACCATGCTGCTCGCGGACCTGGGCGCCGAGGTCATCAAGATCGAACCGCGCGGTGGCGAGATCTCCCGCGGTGTCGGGGACACCTACTTCGCCAGCCTCAACCGCAACAAGTCGAGCATCTGCCTGGACCTGAACTCGGATGCGGGTCAGCAACGCCTGGGTGAGCTGGTCGCCGAATCGCATGCGCTGCTGGTCAATTTGAAGCCGTCGGCGATCCGCCGTCTCGGGTTGACCTATGAGACGCTGCGACGGCACAACGAGCGGATCGTGTGCGTGGCGATTACGGGCTTCGGCCTGTACGGCGGCGACGATCCCGCCTTCGACTATGTGGTGCAGGCCGGCGTGGGCACCGCCGCCCTGACGGGTGACCCGGACGGCCCCCCGACCCTGCCGGGTTACTCGTCGGCCGACAACTCCACCGGGATGACCGCGGCGCTGGGGCTGTTGGCCAAGATCATCTCCGGAACCGGCGGCCAAGTCGACGTCTCGCTGCGCGACGTCATGCTCTCGCAGCTGAACTATCACGCCTCCGCGTATCTCAACAGCGGGGTTCGGCCACAGCGGCGGCCCCACGGGGCGCATTCCTACTACGTTCCGGCCCAACTCTTTCCGACCGCCGACGGGTATCTGGCGCTGTTCATCACGCACGACGGCTTTTGGAAGTCGTTCGCCGCCGAAGCGGGCATCGGGGGTTTCGAGACGATGGCCGAGCGAGTGGCCCGCCGCGACGAGGTGCTGACCGTCGTCACGGCGATGCTGGCCACCGACAGCGCAGCCGGCTGGGAGCGCCGGCTGCGCCCACTCGGGGTGCCGGCGGCGGCGGTCAGGACGCTGCCCGAGGCGCTCGACGCGACGCCGGAAGTCGTTGTGACCGCAGGAAATTTCCGCCTCGTCGGGAGCCCCATCCACGTCTCGGGCTACGAGCCGCAATACCGGCCGCCGCCGGAATTGAGCGAGGACGCGTAGTCGGCCGAATGTGCGGCTGGCCGCACACTCGGCGTCATCGACGTTCATCGGGGTCAGCGGCTCCGCTCGCTGGTCGTCTCGAACAGTTTTGGGATGGGCGCGGGATCCAGCAGCAACGCGTCGGACATGTTCAGCTGTCCGGCGTCGGCGATCATGTTGTCCAAGATGGCCTGCAGATCGTCGCCTTCGAGTTCGTAGATGGCCACATAGGGGCCCTGCCCATCAACGGGGCGCAGCCGCCGCGCCGCGACGATTCCATCGAGCGCCAGCAGTTGGGGTATGTGGACGTCGTCGTACCAGGTGTTGTATTCCTGTTCGCGTTCGGGCGAACTAGGCCGACTTTCGACGTACATGATTCCCTTGGCCATCGCCGCCACCTCTCCTCGGGCCCGCTACTCGTAGCGCACCGTGACCGACTCCGTATCCGGCACGCCCTGGCACGTCAAAATGTAGCCCTCGGCGACCTCGTCATCGTCCAGAGCGTCGTTCACCCGCATGGTCGCGTGGCCCTCCTCGAGCTTGGCCATGCACGTGCCGCAGTTACCGGCCTCGCAACTGAACGGCGGTTCCAGGCCGGCCCGCCGCGCGCTCTGCAAGAGCGTCTCGCCGGGGACCAGCGGCACCGAGACCTTCTTGCGGTCCATGTGGATGGTCACCGTGCCCGCGCCGGAGCCGTTTGACGGATTTGTCACCCGTGGGGTCTCCTCGATGCTTCGGGTGACTGTCACCTCGACCGCCCCCTCCCGTACTTGCATTCTTCACTATAGAGAATACTATTCTCACAGAGCGATAGGATCTTCTCAAGCTTGTGGGGATGTCAGGTCAGCCCGGCCTGTCAGGGAAGGACGGGACGTGACCGAGCCGGCTGCGGTCGTGTTCGAGGAGCGGCGTTTCAGCCTGGCCCAGCTCGACGCGCTGGCCGACGGCTGGGCCGCAACCCTGGCCAAGAACGGTGTCGCGGCAGGTCAGCGGGTCGCGGTGATGGCGTCCAACCGTCCGGAATTCGTCGCGGCCGTGCTGGCAATCTGGCGGCTGGCCGCCACTGCGGTGCTGCTGAGCCCGGCCTGGAAGCGCGACGAGGTGGACCACGCGCTCGCAATCACCGAACCGGCGCACGCCGTCGGGGACCATCCGGTGCTGGCCGGTGTCATGCCGATGCTGGACCTCGACGAGCCGGTCGCCCCCGGCGAGCCGACGAGCGCCGTACCGCCGCAAGCCTCCGACGCGGTGCTGGTGTTCAGTTCCGGCACCACCGGGTTGCCGAAGGCCGTCCGGCACACCCACGCGGCGCTCGACGAGGCCGTGCGGCACTGGCGGGATGCGTTGCAGCTGACTCGGCGCGACCGCATCCAGATCGCCACGCCGCCGTCGCACATCCTCGGCCTGCTCAACATCCTCACGGCCCTGCGCAGCGGGGCCCGCGTGCGGCTACATTCCCGGTTCGACATCGAACGGATGCTGCATCACATCGAAAACGACGGCATCACAGTCGAAATGGCGGTCGCGCCCATTGCCCTGGCCATCGCCTCGCATCCCAGGCTCGAGTCCTACGACCTGTCCTCGCTGCGCTACATCATGTGGGGGGCCACGCCCGTGTCCGCCGACGTCGCGCGGACCGTGACGCGGCGCACCGGCGTGGGCTGGGTCCCGGCCTACGGGACCACCGAACTGCCTGTCATCGCGTGCAATCCGATCGAGGGCGCGCGCCTGGACTCCGTCGGGCGCCCCGTGCCGGGCGTGGACGTGCGGGTGGTCTCGCTGGAGACGGGCGAGACCGTCTGCCCGGGGGAGGTCGGGGAGATTCAGGCGCGGTCCGCGTCGCTGATGGCCGGTTACCTGCCGGCGGAAGCGACCGCCGAGGTGATCGACAACGGCTGGTACCGCACCGGCGACGTCGGCTGGATCGACACCGGCGGCTGGCTGCGCATCACCGACCGCCGCAAAGAGATGATCAAGGTGCGCGGCTTTCAGGTCGCGCCCGCCGAAATCGAGACGGTGTTGCACGGCCACCCGGCCGTCAAAGACTGCGCGGTGTTCGGTGTGCCCGACGGGCTCAACGGGGAAGCGGTGGTTGCGGCGGTCGCGACGTGCGCGCCCGTCGATGCCGGCGAACTCACCGCCCGGGTGGATCAGCGCCTGGCTTCCTATAAACACCTCAGCCGGGTGGTCTTCGTGCCCGACATTCCTCGCCTGCCCTCGGGCAAGGTGCTGCGCCGAGTGCTGAAGGAGCGCTATGGATGTACGTCTGACAGCTGAACAACAGCAATTGCGCGACGCCGCCGCCAAGTTCGCCGACGACCTGGGGCCCTCGGCGGTCCAGGATCTCGACGACCGGGGCCGAATTGCGCGTCTGGACAAGCAGATTGCCGGGACGGGCTGGCGGTCGCTGCGTTCCGACGGGGCGTCGGGCGTCGAAGTGGCCATCGTCGCCGAGGAATTCGGGCGCCGACTGGTCGACACGCCATTTCTTGGTCCTGTGCTCGCCGACGACCTGGCCCGCCACGTCGGCGCCGACGGCGCGGGCGTGACAATCGCGGTCGACGGTCGCGCCATCGACGCGCGGGGCGCCCAGCGAGCCGTTTACCTTTCCGATCGCAAGGTGTTCGCCGCCGAAGTTCAGGACTTGATCGATGGTGTGGACCTGACCCGAAGCGACGCCACGATCGCGGGAACGGCGGCGGCGCTGGGCGAAGTGTCCACCGACGTCGCGGCGCGATGGCGAGCGCTCGCGCTGGTCGCCACGACGGCGGACCTGGTGGGTGTAGCCCGGGGCGCGCACGCCGTCGCGGTCGACTACGCCAAGATCCGCGAGCAATACGGCAAGCAGATCGGGTCATATCAGGCCGTCGCCCATCTGCTGGCCGAAAGCCTTGCGCTGATTGAAGGTTCGATCAGCGTGTCCCGGCACGCCGCGTGGGCGGTCGACGAGCTGCCATCCGCCGACGCCGTCCGTGCCGCGCAGGTGGCCAAGGTCTACTGCGCGCGCGCCGCCCGCACCGTCTGCGAGACGGCCATTCAGGTGCACGGCGGGATCGGCAACACCTGGGACTGCCTGGTGCATGTCTACCTGCGCCGCGCCCTGATCTCGACGGAGCTGTGGCCCGTCGCGTTGAAGGAGATTGATCTTGGACTTTCGTGACTCACCAACCGAAGCCGCCTTCCGGGAGCGACTGCGGTCCTGGCTTGCCGTGCACGCGAAGGAATTTTCCGGGTCCGGCGACGAGTACTGGGCCCGTCAGGCCGAATGGCACCGGGCCCTGTACCGCGAGGGCTTCTTCGGGCTGTCGTTTCCCCGGGCGTACGGCGGGCAGGAGTTGCCTCCGGTCTACGACGTCATCGTGGACGAGGAACTCGCCCGGGCCGGCGCCCCGCCGCGCCCCAGTGTGGGCTATCTGATCTACGGGATCGGCCGGCACGCCAATGACGAAGTGCGCCAACGGTTCCTGCCGGGGATCATCGACGGCACGGAGCGCTGGTGCCAGGGCTTCAGCGAGCCCGGCGCCGGGTCGGACCTGGCTTCGCTGACCACGACCGCGCGCCTGGAGGGCGACACCTACGTGGTGAACGGGCACAAGATCTGGACCAGTTATTCCGATGTCGCGGACTGGTGCCTGCTGCTGGCCCGCACCGATCCCGACGCCAAGCGGCACCGCGGCCTGTCGGCCTTCGTGCTTCAGATGAAACAGCCTGGGGTGCAACAGCGTCCGCTGCGCATGATCAACGGCGTGACCAACGAATTCGGTCAGGTGTTCTTCGACGACGCGAAGATACCGGCCGATCGGATGGTCGGTGCCCCGGGTGATGGCTGGGCGGTAGCCATGACCGTCGTCGGCCACGAACGCGAACCCTCGACGCTCGGTTACGCCGCCCGCTACGGCAAGCTGGTCCGAAGCCTGTACGCCCGCAACGATGGACCGGTGTCCGAAGAGCTTGCGTGGGCCGCGGTCCAGTCGGAGATGCTGACCCATCATGTCCGGCGGAGGCTGTCCGAACAGCTGGACGGGGTTTCGCACGGGCCCGAAGGCTCGCTCGACAAGCTGCTGATGACCTGGGTCGAGCAATCGGTCGGGCACGCCGTCCTGGCGGTCACCGGGACCCGCGATCCGGACTTGCTCGGCGCCTACCTGTACAGCCGGGCGCAGAGCGTGATGGGCGGGACATCACAGATACAGAAGAACATCATCGCTTCACGGATCTTGGGATTGTCGTGAGCGCGGGCGGAGCCCGGGTGAAGCGGGTCACGAATATAGACGGAGTGATCGCGAACGCGGGCGGAGCCCGGGTGAAGCGGGTCACGAATATAGACGGAGTGATCGTGAGCGCGGGCGTAGCCCGGGTGAAGCGGGTCACGACTATAGAAGGAGTCTGACGTGTACGACATGCCTGCCGAAATCGACGTCCACGCCGACGGTCCGCTGCGGATCATCACCTTGAACCGGCCGGACTCGCTCAATTCGGTCAACGACGACCTGCACGTCGGGCTCGCGCGCCTGTGGCAGCGATTGACCGATGACCCCAGTGCCCGCGCGGCGGTCATCACCGGGGCGGGCAGGGCGTTTTCGGCCGGCGGGGATTTCTCGTATCTCAAGGAGCTGTCGGCCGATGCGGACCTGCGGGCCAAGACCATTCGGGACGGCCGCGAGATCGTGCTGGGCATGGCGCGGTGCCGTATTCCGGTGGTTGCCGCGGTCAACGGCCCGGCGGTCGGGCTCGGCTGCAGCCTGGTGGCGCTGAGCGACATCGTCTACATCGCCGAAGAGGCCTACCTCGCCGATCCGCACGTGCAGGTGGGATTGGTTGCCGCCGACGGCGGCCCGCTGACCTGGCCGCTGCACATCAGCCTGCTGCTGGCCAAGGAGTTCGCGTTGACGGGCACCCGGATCAGCGCGCAGCGCGCCGTCGAACTCGGGCTGGCCAACCACGTCGCCGCCGACCCGCTCGCGGAGGCGATCGCGTGTGCCAAAAAGATTTTGGAGCTGCCCCAGCAGGCGGTCGAAAGCACCAAGCGGGTGCTCAACATTCACCTCGAGCGGGCGGTGCTGGCCAGCCTGGACTACGCCCTGTCGGCCGAGCACCAGTCGTTCACGACCGAAGACTTCCGGTCGATCGTCACCAAGCTGGCGGCCGGCAAGAACTGAGGGCACCGCTCAGTCGTGCAGCCGCAGAAAGTCGCGCATCACTCGGTCGAACTTGTCCGGCTCCTCGATGAAGGGCATGTGAGCGGTCGACTCGAACAGCTCATAGCGCGAGCCGGCGATGCGTTGGTGCATCTCCCACATGTGTTCGGGCACGCATTCGTCGAACCTGCCGGCCAGGATCAGGGTCGGCAGGGTGATTTCGGCTAACCGGTCGAAGACGTCCCAGTCGCGGATGGTCCCCACGATGCGAAAGTCGCTCGGCCCGAACATGGTCTCGAAGATGTCGGTGCCCATGTTGGCGAAAGCTTGCAAAAGCTCTGCGGGCCAGGGGCGTACGCGGCACAGGTAGGTCTCGTTCCAGGTGCGGATGGCGTCCTGGTATTCCGCCGCATGCGTGGTACCGGCGGCCTCGTGCCGATCGATGGCCGACTGCGTTTCGGGATCGAGTTCGGTTTTCAGCCGGGCCACCATCTGCGAGAACTGCGGGATGGACGCGATGCTGTTCGAAATGGTGAGGCTGACGGCGCGCGACGGCACGTCGAGCGCGTACTGCTGCGCCATCATCCCGCCCCACGAGTTGCCGAAGAGGTGAAAGCCGTTGAGGCCAAGGCCCTTTACGACGGCGTCCATTTCGGCAACCGACCGTTGCATGGTCCACAAGTCGCGGTTCGCGGGGCGCTCGGAGTTGCCGCATCCGAGCTGGTCCCAGAAGATGACTACGCGCTCGTCGGCCAACCGCTCCAGCGAACGCAGGTAGGTGTGCGGCAACCCGGGCCCGCCGTGCACGACGAGCAGCGGAAGGCCCGGTCCGCCGCCGACGCGCTCGAACCACACGTTGCCGCCCGGAACCGCGATCATTCCGTCCATTGCCGACGAGCCTCCTGGTTGGCGAGCAGACGCAGAATCGCACCACGCGATGCTGGTATATGCGATTTTGCGACTGCTCGCGAGCCGACCTCTCCTTGCAACGCTGACTCTCAGAATGAGAGAATAGTGTTCTCATAAATCGCGGGGTCGTCGAACCCCCGCAACGCGCTCGCCGAACTGGAGAAGACCCGTGCCTGACGCCGTCATCGTGTCCGCCACCGTCATCGAGGTGCCAGCCCCCTAAATGGACATCGCCGACTTGATCGAGGGCGCGCGCAAGGGATCTCCGCGCGCGGCGGGTCGGTGATGCCGATGACGTTCACCGGTGACGGCTCGATACCGGCGAGCACCTCGTCGCGGCGCTCGCCCTCGACCAGGGAAAGGAGCCGACCCGCCGCGCGCGGAGATCCCTTGCGCGCGCCCTCGATCAAGTCGGCGATGTCCATTTAGGGGGCTGGCACCT